>JAJYTL010000008.1 GCA_021793055.1 Pseudomonadota bacterium | reverse complement strand
CGGCAATGGGGGGAGATTCCGGCGCAAGCGCGCTGCGAGACCGCCGCGGCGGTGCGCGCCGTCGATACGAACCGCCTGCTGCAGGGACGCCTCCTGGCCGATGACGAGGACTTGGCCCTTGCCGCGAGAGAGCGCGGTGTAGAGAAGGTTCGCTGCTGGTGGTGAGCGGAGTGAACGCGGAGGGATACCGGGAGATACTCGGCATTTGCGAGGGGGCGAAGGAGGATAAGTCCGGCTGGTCGGACTTTCTGCGGCACCTGGTGGACCGGGGCCTGTCTGGGGTTCGCCTGATCATCTCGGATGCCTGTCGCGGCTTGGTGGAGAGCATCACCGAGTATCTCCCGCAGGCGGGCTGGCAACGCCGCATGGTTCATTTTTACCGCAATGTGTTCAGTCACGTGCCGACGGCCAAGGTCCGAGAGGTCAGCCACATGCTGAAGGCGATTCACAGCCAGGAAAGTCGTGAAGCGGCCGAGGAGAAAGCAGAAGCGGTCGTCGCCGAGCTGCGCCGCCAGAAGCTTCATCGCGCACCGGAGCTGGTCGCGGAGAATATCTCCGAGACGCTGACCTATTACGGCTTCCCGGACAGCCACTGGATCAAACTGCGCACCAATAATCCGCTCGAGGGGATCATGAAAGAGATCCGTCGGCGTACCCGGGTGGTCGGTGCGTTTCCGGATGGACGGAGCTGCCTCAACCTGGCCGCGGCGAGGCTGAGGCACATCGCCGGCGGCCAGTGGTCCACACGCCGGTACATGAACATGGCGCCGCTCTACGCGGCCAAGGCTTCAAGCACCGGAGCCGTCGCCTGACAAATGTGCGAAACATTCTTGACGCTACCTCGACGAGAGCGGTTAATGAATGAACCAGCGTTGATATCAAGATGACGAATTGGGGCAGGGTGCCGCATGCTGCGCTACGATCATTCTGCTTCGTCTGACGCAGCAACCGTATCCTCCCAGGGAGGCGACGGATGATCTAATCGAGCTTGCAAAATCGCGGCGGCGTCTAAGTCAGGCAGATGATTTTCTCGCGAGCACTGAATGGAGGGGGGAGGATGCTACAGCGTGCAAAATACGCGGCCATCGTGTCGGCCGCATTTCTGGCGTTTTCCTTAAGCGGATGTGCGGCACCATTTAACGGGGACAACAAGATTGATCATGTCGTTATCTTTAAGACCAACGGCTCGAGCGCAATAAATTTCGTGGCGGACGTTCCGGTAGCGAAGGGCGGCATCAATCGCCTGTCTTTCTCCGGGAACAAAAATGCCAAAGCCATCGTTGTCATGTTTGCTGGAGATGAGGGGAATCTCGATATCGCCAGGGACGGATACGTCCAGAATCTCACCGGCAACTTCCTCGTGCGGACGCATTACCGCTGGATCGACAACGGGTTTGACGTAGTGCTGCTCGATTCCCCGAACGGAGCACCCCTCGACGGATACCGCTCGACGTCGGCCTATGGGGCCGTCCTTTCGAAAGTGGTGGCTTACTTGGGATCCTTTGGAAAGCCGATATTTCTCGTTGGAACCAGCCAGGGGACGATAGGCGCCGCGGAAGGAGGAGCTTCCCTCGGGGATAAAATCGCCGGTCTCGTGCTGACGTCGACTGTTACGGGCACTTCCGCCTCGGGAGAAACCGTCTTTGACGTGAGACTTTCGAAAATCAAGGTCCCAGTACTGGTGATTGCAAACAGAGGAGACGGGTGCAGGGCGAGCCCGCCTGACGAAGCCCGCGGCATATACAGAGATCTGGTCAATTCCGAATATAGGACGCTGCATTTTTTCAACAGCGACTACGGCAATGTCAACTCCTGCCAAGCCATGTCCCCGCATGGATATGCCGGGATCGAGAAACAGGCCGTCGATTATATTTCCCGGTGGATTGACCACGTTCTGAGGGCGAAGGGCCTTACGTGACGAGTGCAATGATTCGAGTGATCCGAGGATGCCATTCCGCAGCCTGCGTGGCGGTGACCAGCCGTGAGCAAGAAGGTCGGGTACTAAAGGCAGTTGAGGATAATCACCCATGTTCATCGCCATGAACCGGTTCAAGGTGCGAAAGGGTGACGAGCGCACATTCGAATTGCGCTGGCTCGAACGCGACAGCCATATCCGCCGAGAGGCCGGATTCGTTGAATTCCGTCTCCTCAAGGGGCCGGAGCACGAGGACCATGTCCTTTATGCCTCGCATACGCTGTGGCGATCGCATGCCGATTTCGAGGCATGGACTCGCTCGGAGGCTTTTCGGGCGGCTCACCGTGAGGCCGGCCAGGGCCGTTCGCTTACCGTCTCTCATCCAGAGTTTGAGGGTTTTGAGGTGCTCCAGTTTATGACGCCAGCTGTGGTAGAAGAAGTTGCGGACTGAAGTACGGGCGATGCACCGGCTCCACTGGTTCCCGCAGCCGCCGCCCGAACTAGGCGCTATCAAACACGCGTCCTCGGGAGAGGGCGTTGCTTGCGGATACAGTTCTGCCTAAGGGCCTACTGGGAAGGCTCCGAGTTGGGCCAATCCTCGCCGCCAGCCACTTGCGATATCGCCCGTAGAACGCCAACGACCGGGGCGTCCATCTTTGCCCCGGTAAGGTGATGGCGCATGAATGATCAGACCCAGACGTATTTCTGCGAGCCACGAAGAGGGAAAAGAACTATTTCTTCTTAATAACTTAGTCTCTAGCCCGCACCGGGGGCGGAGTAATTTTAGATCTTGGCAATCGAGTTGTTCCGAGCCGTAGATAACGCTGGTTGCGAGCCCCCGCAACCAATCTAATGCCCTGAATTACGATATAAGAGCCCGCCAACTTAGGCGGGCTCTTATATCGTTCAGAAGAAATTATGGCCGCGCGGCGAAATCAGGCCGAGGCAAAAACGGAAGCCCGCCATAACGCGCGGCGGCAGCCGCAGAATGACCGTCGAGCTTCGCTCCAGGCTGAATGAAAGTACCGGCTCGGGGCGAGGTGCTTTCGCCCTCGAGAGCATTATCGCCACTCCAAGGTTTACCAGCGCGGTTATGCGTCTTGATGGTGCCATCCGCCAGGCAGCGCGATAAGCTATATCTATCGACGCGATCGGATTGGATTGAGGAGCAGGAGCATGGCTGAGGCCTATATTGTGGAACTGGTGCGGACGGCTGGAGGGCGACGGAATGGGAGGCTTTCCGGATGGCATCCCGCCGATCTGGGCGGCGAGGTCCTTAATGCGCTCGTCGAGCGGAGCGGCGTCGACCCCGAAACCATCGACGACGTGATCGCCGGCTGCGTGACCCAGTCCGGCGAGCAATCGTTCGCGTTCGGCCGCAACATGGTCCTCGCCTCGAAGCTACCCGAAAGCGTGCCGGCGGTGACCATCGATCGGCAGTGCGGCTCCTCCCAACAGGCGCTTCAATTCGCGGCGCAGGCGGTGCTCTCGGGAACGCAGGACATCGTCATCGCCGCCGGCGGCGAAAGCATGACGCGCGTCCCGATGTTTTCCAACTTCATGCTTCATGCGAAGGCGGGCATCGGCACCAGCCCCTTCAGCGAACGTATCAAGCGGCGCTTCGGCGCAAAGGATTTCAGCCAGTTCATCGGCGCGCAGATGATAGCGGAGAAATACGCCTTCGATCGCGAGACGCTCGATCGCTATGCGCTCGAGAGCCACCGGCGGGCGGCCGCCGCAGTCCAGTCGGGGGCTTTCGAAAGGGAGATCGTGCCGATCCCGATCGACGGGCCGAACGGCCCCGAAATGCATGTTCAGGACGAAGGCATCCGCTTCGATGCCTCCCTGGAGGCGATCGGCTCGGTGAAGCTCTTGCAGGAAGGTGGCGTCATTTCGGCGGCGAATGCGAGCCAGATCTGCGACGGCGCGTCGGCGGCCCTCGTGGTGAGCGAAAAGGTGCTGAAAGAGCAGAACCTGACCCCTCTCGCTCGGATCCACAGTTTCAGCGTTACCGCGGGCGACCCGGTCATCATGCTGGAAGAGCCGATACCGGCGACGGAGCGGGTCCTGAAGAAGGCGGGCATGAAGATCGACGACATCGATCTTTACGAAGTCAACGAGGCGTTCGCGTCCGTGCCGCTGGCTTGGCTAAAGGCGACCGGCGCCGATCCGAACAAGCTCAACGTCAACGGCGGCGCCATCGCGCTCGGGCACCCGCTCGGCGCCACGGGAACGAAACTGATGGCGACGCTGGTTCATGGGCTCATCGCTTGCGGCAAACGCTATGGTCTGCAGACGATGTGCGAGGGGGGCGGCATGGCCAATGCCATGATCGTCGAAGCCCTGGGATAGCTGTCGGTTCGGCATCGCGGATCCGGCAGGCGATTCGCGGACCTTGGCGGCGCTAAAGTTGGCGCCGCCAAGGTCCGATCTGGATCGCCCGTCGGTCCTGTACTAGTCTCTGTCTTGCAAGCACGACAAATTCGCCAAGCCAAGGCGGTAGCAGAGAAAATCATCCACGCGGCGGTTCCCCGATGTTGCCCGACATTCCTTCCCTGAAGACGACCAAGGCGGTCCGCGACGTCGTGACGATCGCGGATA
Organism: Pseudomonadota bacterium; assembly: GCA_021793055.1. Lineage (GTDB taxonomy): Bacteria > Pseudomonadota > Alphaproteobacteria > Ferrovibrionales > Ferrovibrionaceae > JAJYTL01. The sequence goes on along the minus strand of JAJYTL010000008.1, from coordinate 19,767 downwards.
TCGAGGCCCTGGAATCCCGGCCTTACGACGAGCTGATTCCGGCAAGGACGCTGCTCGATCTCCTTCGCGCGACCGCCGAGCTGCACCCGGAGCGGCCGGCCATCACCACCGTTCCGGCGGGGGGATTCGCCGGAAAGGCTTCAACGCTCTCGCATCGCGACCTCTATGGAAAAGTCATCCGCGCGGCGAACCTCTTTCATGGCCTTTTGCAAGGCTCGGAAGGCGGTACCGTCGCGTTCCTCGGGCCTGTAGCCGAGGGCATGATGGAGGCGCTTCTCGGCGCGCAGATCGCCGGCATTGCCAGCACGATCAATTATCTTCTCAACGCCGACGTCATCGCCGATCTGTTGGCCGCGGAGAATGCCGCCGTTCTCGTCCTGTCGCCGCCGGATGCCGATGGCGCCCTTTGGCAAAAGGCGCTGGACGTCATCGAGCGGGCGACGTCGTTGAGGCAGATCGTGGTGCTGGGGCAGCCGGACGATGCCGCCGGCTCGATGACCGCGTTCGCCGAATCGGCCGGCCGGCACAGCGACCAGGCCTTGGCGTTCGAGACGCAATCGTCCCGCGACACGGTCTGCGCGCTCTTCCATACCGGCGGCACGACCGGGCGGCCCAAGCTCGTCCGGCTGACGCACGGCAATCAAATTCACGCGGCTTGGAGTTTCGCGCAGGTCCACGGCCTGAACGAGAACGACGTCGCGATCAACGGCTTCCCGCTGTTTCACGTCGGCGGTACCATGACCGCGGGGCTCTCGGTCCTGACGGCCGGCGGCCATGTCATCTTCCCCTCGCCCTTCAGCCTGAGAGATCGCGGGGCGATCCAGACCTATTGGCAATTGGTTGATGCCTTTCATGCCACGATCGTGAGCGGCGTTCCGACGTCGATCGCGGCGCTCGCCGAGGTGCCGGTCGGGAACGCCGACATCGGCTCCGTCCGGATGGGCCTGACGGGCGGCGCGGTTTGCCCCAAGGCGGTGAGTGAGCGCTTTCACGAGCGGACGGGGATCACGCTCTACGAGACCTATGGCATGACCGAGACCGCGGCGGCCATCGCCTTCAATCCCGGCCGCGGCACACCGTTTCAAGGCAGCGTCGGCTTCCGGGCACCTTTTGCCGAGATCCGGATCATGCGCCTCGCTCCCGGCGAGGGCGCGGGCCATCGCGATGCGGTCTGTCCGCCACGGACCAGTGGCGTGGTGTTCGTCAAAGGGCCGCAGGTGTTTCCCGGCTATGTTGATCCCAGGCACGACCAAGGCGTGCGAGACGAGGGCGGTTGGCTCAATACCGGCGATGTCGGCTATCTCACTGACGATCGACGGCTGGTCCTGACCGGCCGCGCCAAGGATCTGATCGTTCGAAGCGGCCACAACATCAATCCGACCGACATCGAAGACGTGGCCAACAGCTTTCCCGGCGTGCAAATCAGCGCTGCCGTCGGAATGCCGGATGCCTATGCCGGCGAGGTGCCGATTCTCTATGCCGTTGCGGCGCCGGGCGCCGCGCTCGACGCCGATCGCCTGCAACGGTATATGGAGGACCATGTTGCCGAGCCGCCGGCAAAGCCGAAACGCGTCATCGTGATCGACGCCCTGCCGACAACCGCGGTCGGTAAGATCGTGAAGAACGATCTCAGGGATCGCGCCGTGATCGAGAAGACGAAGATCGAGGTCGCGCGCATTTTCGGCACCACGGTCATCCCGGTCGTGACGGTGGCGAAGGACGACAAGCTGAACACCCTCGTGCGGGTCGAAATTCCGAGCGACGACGAGGCGGCGACGCAGGAGCTCAAGCAGGCGCTGGCGCCGTTGCCGCAGCGCTACACCGTCGTCGCCCGGTCGGCCTAGCCGATGTCGGGCCCGGTCCTCTTGGAGCGCACGGGCGCAGTGGCTGTCATCACGCTCAATCGTCCCGCGTCTCTCAATGCCATGTCCGATGAGCTCATGCATGGGCTTGACCGGGCGTTGGACGAATTGGCCGTGGACGCGGCCGTGCGGGCGGCGATCATCACCGGCGCCGGAACCGCATTTTCGGCCGGCGGCGACCTCCGCGAGTTCGGCCGGCTGCTCGAACGGGAGCCGAGATCGCTTCTGGCCACGCTCGAATACAACCAGACGGTTCTGAACAAGGTGGAGCGGCTTCCGTTTCCCGTTCTCGCGGCGGTCAACGGCGTTGCGGTCGCGGGCGGGCTCGAGCTGATCCTGTGTTGCGATTTCGTCCTGGCATCGGACAGCGCAATGATCGGCGATGGGCATGCGAAATACGCGATTGTGCCCGCCGCCGGGTCCTCGGTCCGGCTGTTCACAAAGATCGCCGCCAATCGCGCTCTCCACATGCTCAACAGCGCGGCGCTTTTTCCCGCCGCGACGCTGCTGGAATGGGGATTGGTCAACGAGGTGGTGTCGGGAGAGAGCCTGCTCGCGCGGGCCCAAGAGGCCGCGGATCACTACTGCCAGCAAAGCCCGCAGGTTCTGAAGCACGTCAAGGCGTTGGCGCGCGCGCCCTTCGAGGCCCGGATCGAGAACGGCCTCCGCCTGGAATTGCAGGCCTTTCAGGCGCATCTTCAAAGCCGCGATTTGGCGGAAGGCCTCGCGGCATTTCGCGAGAAGCGGAAGCCGAACTATGAGACGAGCATGCCTGCGCGCCCGTCGTCTTGAAGGCCGCGTTGCGATTGGGCGCGTATTTGCGCGCGCGCCGACGCGCCATATGGCAATCCGAAAGGCACCGCCGCCGCGGTGCATTACGTCTTGGCGCGCCGCACGTCGCTCCGTGCGGACAGACAACCCGCCGCCAGAATTCGTTCAAAGGCTGCGGCTTCGACCGGAGGGCTGTAGAGAAAGCCCTGTAATTCGTCGCAGCCAAAGGCGCGCAGCAAATCGGCCTGCGGCGCGGTCTCGACGCCCTCCGCGATGGCCTTGTACCCGAGCGTATGGGCCATCGAGATGATGGCCTCCACGATCGCGGCATAGCGTTTCGCGGTCGCTATCTTCGAGACGAAGGAATAATCGACCTTCAGCGCGTCGACCGGCAGGTCAGCCAGGTGGTTGAGCGCGGAGTACTGCACGCCGAAATCGTCGATCGCGACACGTACGCCCAATTCCCGCACCTGTCGTATAAGAGCCGAAGCCAAATCGACGTCCCGCAAAATGGCGCTTTCCGTCAGCTCAAGCTCAAGATATTCCGGCGCGAGATCGGCCGCGGCGAGGATGCCGCTGATGCGCCGCGCCAGCCGGGGGTCGCGGAGCTGAACCTTGGAGAGATTGACGCTGATGGGCACGGCGCGCAAGCCTTGTCGCTGCCACGCGCGGTTCTGTTCGGCGGCGGCGCGCAGCACGAACTCGCCGATGCTGCCGATGAGCTCGGATTGCTCGGCGATGGGAATAAAGGTGCCGGGCATGACAAGACCGTGCTCGCGATGCCGCCAGCGCACCAACGCCTCCGCCCCGGCGATCTCGCCGGAGGGCCGAATTTTGGGCTGGTAAAAGACTTCGAGTTCGTTTGCGGCGACGGCGCGATGCAGCTCGGTTTCGATCGATGCGCGTCGCAGCGCGCCTTCGCTCAAGGCCTGGACATAGAATTGGTAGCGGCTCTTGCCATCGGCCTTCGCGCGGTGCAATGCGGTTTCGGCATTCTGCAGCAAGGTGGAAACGTCCCGTCCGTCGGCGGGAAACAGGGCGATCCCGACGCTGGCTCGCGCGTGCAAGTCGTTGTCGCCAAGCTGAAACGGCGTCTCGAATAGGCGCATGAGGCGGGTAACCGGCCCGATCGCGTCGTTCCTTCGCTCGACATCAAGGGAGAGGACGCCGAACTGGTTGTCCCCAATGCGCGCGATCGTGTCGGTCGCGCGCAGCGCCTTTCTCAGCCGGGACGCGACCTCGATCAAGAGCGCGTCGGAGGTGGCGGCCCCCCAGCTGTCGAAGATCTCATGAAAGCGGTCGATATCCATCACCAACACGGCACCGCTCCCGCCCCCGGTGCGCTCGGCCTGCGTCAGCGCTTGGTTGAGCCGATCCATGAACAGATTTCTATTCGGTAGGTTCGTGAGGTGGTCAAGGTACGCAAGACGATCGCGCTCCGCCTCGGCCGTCTTTCGTTCCGTGACGTCGAACGCCAGACCGTTCCATTCCACGGTCCCGTCCTCGAGCCGCTGCGGCCGCGATCGCGACTCGAACCAACGGACCTCGCCCCGCGCGGTCAGCACCCTGAGCTGGACGTGCATGGGGCTGAGTTTGGCGGCAGAGCGGCGAATCGCCGCCCTGTACTTTCTGGCATCGTCCGGGTGCAGATGCGATACCAGGGTGCGCAGGTCATGCACAATGCCCTGTGCCGGTTTGCCGAGAACGGCATCCACGGCGTCGCCGAAGTAGGAAACGGAAGCCGCCCCATCCGGCTTAAGCCAGCGTTGAAACAGCACGCCGGGGAGGTTCGCGGCGACGCTTTCGAGGCGCCGTTCGCTTTCATTTCGCGCGGCCTCGGCTTGTTTCATCGCCGTGATATCCATGCGCAGGCCGGCGATCCCGCCGTCCGACATGCGGCGCTCGGTGATCAAGATATGACGACCGTCCCTTAACCGCTGCTCGACGGCGCCCGAGGCCTCGCGGTGGCGGCGCAACCGCTCGGCGAGCCAGGTGTCCTCGGTGCCGATCGCATCGACATATTCCCCGCGCGCCAGTCCGGCGCGAAGAACGTCCTCGAACGTCGCGCCGGCCACCATGTGCGAGGCGCTCGCGGGATAGCGGTCGCGGTAGGCCTGATTGCAGATGACGAAGCGATCGTCCTTGTCGTAGACGACGAAACCTTCCGAGATGGTATCGATCGCGCCGTGAAAAAACGCCTCTCTTGCCACTTCTTCGGTGATATTGCGGGCCCAGCCGGCGACGCGATAGACGCGCCCGCCCGCATCGCGAAGTCCGGTGGCGCGGTCGAAGACCCAGCGGTAGCCGCCGTGCGCGTCACGCAGGCGGTATCGGCATTCGAAACGTTCGACGTCTTTCTTTAGGTAGGCGCGAAAATTCCCCTGATAGCGCCCGCGATCCTCCGGGTGAATAAACTCCATCCACTCCAGCGGGGACGCCCACCGGGCCGTGGTGTCGAGCCCGAGAATCTCCTGCAGACGCGCGGAGCGGTAGACCTTGCCGCTCGGGATGTCCCAATCCCAGAGGCCGTCGGTGGCGGCCTCCAGGATCAGCGCGTAAGACGTCGCCAATTCACTCACTTGCGCCATCTCGGATGACCGTTGAACTGGTGGCGTCTTGACCTGCGGCGTGCCAACCATACTGTAAGGCTAAGCGGCGTGACCCATTTCATCCTGGGCATCGCGGTTCGGCCGTTCCCAGTATCCGGGCTTGTCCCATTCGCCCTCGCGGCGGACAATCACGTAGTGGCCGCTCGTGGCGGTGATGGCACCGGCGACGGGCGGCAACTCGCCGTACATGGGAATGATCTTCTTGCCAGCGAAATCGATCTCCGCGCCGGGTATGGGTTTCATCGCGCCGCGGCCGATCTTGCTCCAGAACGGCACCCGTTCTTCCAGCGAGTGGCCATAGAATCGGGTGAAACCTTTTCTGAGGCAGAACTCGATTCCGGCATCGCAGAGCTCGAAAGCCACGCCGCGGCCGCCAAAGCGCCGCTTCCGGAACTTTGGCAATACGGCGAGACGCTCACATTTGGCGAATTGGCCAAAATAGCGAATCCGCAAGCTGCCGGCGGGCTCCCCGTCGACACACGCGAGCATATGGGTTCCGGCAAAGTCGTTCCCGTCCCAGTCTTCCTCGAACGACCAGTTGCCCTCGCCCATGTAAACGATTGCGCGGATTGCGAGCGCCTTGACGAAGTCGTCAAAGGATCGGGCAACGTCTATGGTGATACGACAATTCCTGCTCATGGCATCCACCATCCCTTGTTGTGCAGAGAAATCGGGTAAAGAATTTCTGTAGATCGTAAGATTCTCGATAAGGCCGCCGTCCCGATGACAACCATCCGCCCGAGGCGGGAAGAGTCCTGCGTCGGAACTTCCACGATCACGCCTTCGCCGTTGTCGTCCTCGACTTTCCGCCTTGCCCTGCTTATCAGTATGGGTATGCTGCCATTATCGGTGTTATTGCGGTAATTCGACTTTTCGCATCTCGTGATAGGGTGAATTATCAATATGCCCACGATCAATGACTGGGAGCTTTTGCGGGTACTGCTCGAAACCGCTCGGGTCGGCGGTTTCCGTCGGGCGGAAGCCGGGCTCGGGATCACGCAGCCGACGATCGGCAAGAAGATCGATCGATTGGAGCAGATGGTCGGGGCGAAGCTCGTAGTCCGGACCAAGGCCGGGATCTCGTTGACGCCCGTGGGCAAGGAGCTCTTCAAGGTCGCCGAGGAGATGGAGCGACTGACCGAATACGGGGTGAGAGGCCTGAACTCACCGGGTCCGCAGATGGTCAGCCGCGTCAAGATCGCGGTGACCGACGGGGTCGCCGGCTATTGGCTGCCGCGGCGCCTGTGGCGGTTCCACCGCGACCATCCGAATATCACCCTCGACGTGCAATGCATCGAATTCGGCGCCGAGGTCGACCTCAGCAACCGCCAAGCCGACATTACCGTGATGTACAAATACCCGACCGATCTCGACGTCGTGGTGCTCCAGGAATCGGTCATGGAACTCGCGCCGATGTGCACGGCGTCGTTCATCGAGTACTGGGGGCGGCCGAACAGTATCGCGGACGTGCGGAACTTCCCCGTCGTGGCGCAGCCCTTTCACTACCACAAGGTCGGCAGCATGCGGCTTTGGGCCGAGATGCTCGACGATCACCCGATGGTCGTGTACCGCACCACCTCCTCGGTCGTTTCGGCTCTCGTTTCCCGGATGGGGATCGGCGTCAGCCTTCAGCCGGTCGGCGTCCTCGACCGCGAGGAGGATATCGTCCTCCTCGATTTCAATGGTTACCGCTGCTATCTGCCGTTCTATCTGGTGTGCCACAAGAACGTGAAGGACGTGCCGGCGGTGCGGGCCGTCATCAAGTATCTTCAGGAAAGTCTTTTCATGGATGACGGCACCGGAAGCCCGTCGAAGAAGATGCGGCCCAGTCCGGAAAAGCCCGAGCCGGTTGTTGCCGAAGCGGAGCGGCGTTCGTAGAGGCACGGGCCGACGCTGGATTTCCGCGAACGATCATGAAGCCCTCGCGGCGTGCTGGAGGCCCGCCAACGGCCTCCGTCCGCGGCGGCCTCGGCCCCGCGTTCCCGCGGGCGTGCCTCCCGGCAAGCCCGATCGTGCCAGGATCGCCGGGCGCGGCACGCAGGCGATGCGTATCTCCGACCCGCGACCCGTGGCGGCGGTCAGGTGAGCGACAGGAAGGCGGGAAAGGAGTGCCGCCTGCGGGTTTCCAGCCCGCCGACGGATGACTGGTGCGGGTAGCGGCGAGGCGACATACTCCGCAGGTCGGAACAAACGTCATTGGTGCTGCCGCGACGCGGCCGGGGGGCCGGGATCGCCAGCGGGAGGATTGTCGTGCAGAATTCGGAAAAGTTTCGTATCGCCTATTACTCTCACCCCTCGCACGCCGCCTTCCTCGATGCGGCTGGCGCCGATCCCGCGCTGGAATTGGTACGGATCGCGCCCGATCTGCCGGAACCGGCGGCGATCGCTTTGCTCGCATCCTGCCCGGGGTATTACGTCCGGGCGGCGCGGGACGAACTGCCGCGGGCCTTGCATCTGAGCGGCGATCTGATCGCCAAGCTGCCCCGGCTGCTTGCGGCGGTCAGTTATGGCGCCGGCTATGATCCGATCGACGCGGCGGCCTGCGATGCGGCCGGCATCCTGGTGGTCAATCAGGCCGGTGGCAATGCCGAGGCGGTTGCCGAGCACGCCGTCGGCATGATGCTGGCCCTGCTTAAGAGGATGCCGGCCGCGAACGACGCCTTGCGCCGCGGCGCGATGAACCGGCGCGAGGACTACCTCGGCCGCGAGCTTTACGGCCGCACCGTCGGCATCGTCGGGCTCGGGCATACGGGCGGACGCGTGGCGCGGATTCTCGGCGCTGCGTTCGATTGCAAGATTCTTGCGGTGGATCCCTATCTCGATGCCGCGACATGCCGTGCGCGCGGGGCGGAGAAGGTCGAAATGGCCGAACTCCTGGCGGCGAGCGACGTGGTGAGCGTCCACTGTCCATTGTCGCCGGAGACGCGCGGCATGTTCGACGCCGGCGCTTTTGCCGCAATGCGCCCCGGCGCCATCTTCGTGACCGCGGCGCGCGGCGGAATTCACGACGAGGCGGCGCTTCACCACGCGCTTGGCCAGGGTCGCTTGGCCGGAGCCGGCCTCGACGTCTGGCGGACGGAGCCGCCGGCGGCGGCGCATCCGTTGCTCGAACTGCCGAACGTCATCGCCACGCCGCACACCGCGGGCGTGACGGCCGAAAGCCGGGAGCGCGTGGCCCGGATGGCGGCTGCGGCATGGTCAGACATTGCCGCTGGGCGCTTGCCGCCGCGGATCGTCAACCCCGCCGCCATCGAGCGCTATCTAGTACGGCGCGCGGCGGTGGGCGCATGAGGCGGCGGGGTGGCGGGGTTCGATAGGAGCCGAAGCCGCGCGTCGGTTTCGCGGAAATTTTGGTTCACGGCGCGGGCGGCGGCTTCCGCGTCGCCCCGCTTGATGGCGAGAATCACTTTGTCGTGAAAGTGCTGCATGCTGCGCGGCGGGCCGTGCCCGAGAATGAGGTTCAGGTAATTGACGAAGGCGTCCTCGAGACCGCGATAGGCTTGCGCCAGGAAATGGTTCCGCGACGCCTGCATGATCGACAAATGAAAGCGGTAGTCGAGGCGGGCAAACTCGATCGGATTATGTTTTTCCGCCGCGCGGCCGCAGTCGCGCCAAGTCGTCACGATAGCGTTCAGCTGGTCGGCCGTTCGGTGCTTGGCCGCCAGTCGCGCCGCTGGAACCTCAAGCATGTGTCGGAAGTCGTAAAGGGCGTGCAAGGCCTCCGGGGTCTCAAACGAATCGAGGCGACCGTCGGGGAGGCCATGATCGAGGACGTAGGTCCCGAGCCCGCTTCGCGATTCGACCATGCCGAGATGGTCTAGCACGCGCGGCGCCTCTCGGATAGTCGAGCGTCCGACCCCAAGCTGTCGCCCAAGCCCCTGTTCGGAAGGCAGCTTCGTGCCCGGCGGCCAAGCATCCTCGCGCAGTATCTTGCGCATGACGGCGATCACCTCGTCGACCAGCGTGGTCTTGGCGATTCTCGGCAGCGGCGTCCCGGTTGGCGTGTTCATTGGCCAGATCAGTTCCCGCGCTGGATGCAAGCCGGCAGTCGATTCATTTACATAACGTGTATGCTTTCTTGCAAGCAGCAAAGCCGCCGGTTCGCCATAAGTTGCTAATGCAAGGCAGAATTTGAGGTTTCGCTTGCTCGCCTCGGCAGCGTGGCATAGCGTATTCGTTATCGAATGCATTAAATGCGGCTCTGCGCGAAAAGAATACCAATGTCCCTGCGCGTCGCCGTCGTCGGTGCCGGCTATTTCGCCGCCTTCCATCACGAGAGCTGGCGCCGCGTCTCCGAAGCCGCGCTTGTCGCGATTTGCGATCGCGACGCTGCGAAGGCCGATGCGGCCGCGGCGCGCCATGGCGCGCGCGCTTTCACCGATCTCGCGGAGATGCTGAACGCCACGGCGCCGGATCTCCTCGACATCGCGATCCCGCCGGCCGGCCACGGCGGCGCGATCCGCGCCGCCCTTGCCGCTCGCGTGCCCGCTATCGTCTGCCAGAAGCCGTTCTGCCAGGATCTCGCCGAGGCCGAGGCGGTGGTGGCGGAGGCGGAAGCGGCCGGCGCTCTTCTCATCGTGCACGAGAACTTCCGCTTTCAGCCCTGGTATCGCGAAGCCGCCCGTTGCCTGGCGTCCGGCGCGCTCGGCACGCCGTTCAGCCTCGCGTTTCGTCTGCGTCCGGGCGATGGCGCCGGGCCGGACGCCTATCTCGCCCGCCAGCCCTATTTCCGCGCCATGCCGCGCTTCCTGATGCGCGAGACGGGGGTGCATTTCGTCGATGTCTTCCGTTTTCTCCTCGGCGAGGTCGAGGCGGTGTTCGCCGACCTCCGTCGGCTCAACCCGGCGATCGCCGGCGAGGATTGCGGCACCGTGCTGTTCCGTATGCGAAACGGCGCGCGGGCGCTGTTCGACGGCAACCGGCTCGCCGATCACCGCGCCGCGGATCGCCGGCTGACCATGGGCGAGATGCTGCTCGAGGGCAGCGAGGCGACGCTTCGCCTCGATGGCGAGGGTCGGCTATTCTTCCGCCCCATCGGCGCCGGCGTGGAAACGCCGCAGCCCTTCGCGTGGTCGCGCCGGGGCTTCGCCGGCGACAGCGTCTTCGCCCTGCAGCGCCATATCGCCGCGCATCTCACGCGCGGCGTGCCGGTCGAGAACATCGCCAGGGAGTATCTCATGAACCTGAGGGTCGAGGCGGCGATTTACCGCGCCGCGGAAAGCGGATGTTGGCAGTTTCCTTAAGCGCGGGTGCGCCGCAAACCGCCGCGGAGCGCGCCTATCGCGCCCTTCGCCGCCAGATTCTGGAGGGCGTGCTGCCCGCCGGCACCATGATGCTGGAAGGTGAGATTGCCGCCGCCTTTGGCCTCAGCCGCACGCCGATCCGCCAAGCGCTGATCCGGCTGGCCGACGAAGGGCTGATCGAGCTCAGGCCGCGCCACGGCATGAGGGTGCGGCCAATCTCGGCCGAGGATATGCGCGACATCTACCAAGTGCTCACCGCGCTGGAGGCGACGGCGGCGGGCCTCTGCGCCGCCCGCGGCGTGCCACCGCCCGAGCTCGACGCGTTGGACGAAGTCGTCGCCGCGATGGAGGCGGCGCTGGCCGCCGGCGACCTCGGCCGCTGGGCGGAGGCGGACGCGGCCTTCCATCGCCGCCTGGTCGAGGCCAGCGGCAATCCCCGGCTGGCGGCCACCGCGGCCGGCTTCTCCGATCTCACGCATCGGGCGCGCAAGGCGACCTTGCGCCAGCGCCCGCCGCCGGCGGAATCCAACCGGGACCATCGTGCCGTGTTGGCCGCGATCCGCGCGCGCGACCCTGAGCGCGCCGAAGCCATCCACCGCGCTCACCGCCAACGCGCCGGCGAGCTTTTGGTTCGCCTGCTCGCCGATCTGCCGGCCGGCGGCATGTAAGTCACGCAAGGGAGGGTTCGACGTGAGCACCAGCAACATGGTCCGGATCGCGGTGATGGCGGGCGATGGCATCGGCCCCGAGGTCACCGATGTTACCGTCGCCCTGCTTGAGCGCCTAGCAAAGCGCCACGGCCTCGGCCTTGCCGCCGAGCGGCTCGCCGCCGGCGCCTTCGTCTATCGCGAGACGGGCAGCGCGATGAGCGAAGAGACCTTTCGCCGCGCCGAGGCGGCCGACGCCATCCTGCTCGGCGCCATGGGCTGGCCCGGCATCCGCGCTTCCGACGGCACCGAGTTGGCGCCGCAGATCGATCTCCGGGTGCGTCTCGGCCTTTATGCCGGGGTGCGGCCGATCCGCACCATTCCGGGCGTGCCGACGGCGCTCGCCGATCCGCGCGCCGCCGGCATCGACTTCGTAGTACTGCGCGAGAGCACCGAGGGCCTGTTCTTCTCGCGCAGGCAGGGCGAGGTCAGGGAGGATCGCGAAGCGCGCGAAACCCTCCGCATCACCCGCGAGACGACCACGCGGCTCGCGCACTTCGCCTTCCGCCTCGCCGCCGAGCGCGCCGCCCGGCTCGGCCGGCCCGGCCGCGTCACGCTGGTCGACAAGGCCAATGTGTTCCGCGCCTTCGCCTTCATGCGCCGCGTCTTCGACGAGGCCGCGACCGAACATGCCGATATCGCCGCCGATCACCACTACGTCGACGCGATGGCGCTCGACCTGGTGCGCCGGCCGTGGGATTTCGACGTGCTGCCGACGGAGAACATGTTCGGCGATATCCTGAGCGATCTCGCGGCCGGACTGATCGGCGGCATGGGTTTCGCGCCGAGCGCCGATATCGGCGATAATCATGCGGTATTTCAGCCCTCGCACGGCACCGCGCCGGATATCGCCGGCCAGGGCATCGCCAATCCGACGGCGATGCTGCTTTCAGCGGCGATGATGCTGGATTGGCTGGCTGGCCGCGGCGCCGGCGAGAAGTGGCGCGAGGCGGCGCGCGAGCTGGAGAAGGCGGTGGACGGCGCCTTTGCCGCCGGCTTGCGAACCCACGACATCGGCGGCGGCGATGGCACCGCCGCCGCAGCCAAGGCGGTGGCCGAGCGCCTGCAACTTTAGGTGCCGGCGCTACGCTCAGCGAGAGCCGGAACCGCACGATCTGCGGCGCCGAGCCGCAGCACGGCGTCGAGAAGCGCGTCGACATCGCGCCGCTCGGTGCGGTGATTGACGAGACAGGCGCGGATCGCGAGCCGCCCATCCAACATCGTTGTTGAGGGCGCGGCGACGCCCGCTTCGTGCAGGTCGCGCACGATGGCGGTATTGACGTCATCGGCGTCCGCCGCGCGATAGCGGAAGCAGACGACGTTCAGCGCCACCGGCGCCATCAATTCGAGCCGCGGCTCGGCCGCGATCCGGCGCGCGAGATATTGCGCGAGGGCGCAGCTCTCGGCGATCGCGGCGCCGAGCCGGTGCAGCCCATGCACCTTGAGCGTGAACCAGGTCTTGAGGGCGCGGAATCCGCGCGAGAGATCGGGGCCGAAATCGCAAGGCCACGGCGATCCGGCGGCAAGGCCGCGGGTCTCGCGCCTGAGATAGGCGGCCGGCGAGGCGAAGGCCGTGCGATGCGCCTCGCCGTCCCGCACCAGAAGAAAGCCGGCGTCATAGGGAACCTGGCCCCATTTGTGAAAGTCGAAGGCGAGCGAATCGGCGCGCTCGATGCCATCGAAGCGGGGCTTCAGCGCCGGCGCCAGAACGGCGAGCGCGCCGAGCGCGCCATCGACATGGAACCAAAGCCGCTCCGCCGCGGCGAAGGCGGCGAGGCCCGCCAAATCGTCGATCGCGCCGGTGTCGACCGTTCCGGCGTTGCCGATGACGAGAAAGGGCGTCGATCCCGCCGCGCGGTCGGCGGCGACGGCCTCCCGCAACGCCGCCATATCGATGCGATGCGCGTGATCGGTGGCAACGCGGCGAAGCGCGTCGGCGCCCAAGCCCGCAAGCTCCATCGCCCGCTGCACCGAGCCGTGCGCCGCGGCGGAAACATATGCGGTGAGCCGCGCGCCGCTGGCGGCGACGCCCTCGCGCTGGCATTGCGCGCCGAGGATCGCGGTGCGGGCGACGATCAGCGCCGAAAAATTGGCCATCGACGTACCGGTGACGAAGAGACCGCTGGCGCCCTCGGGAAAGCCGAAAATGCGCCGCGCCCAGCCCGCGATCTGGCGCTCGACCTCGATCGCGGCGTGATCGCGCCCGCCGCAATTGGCGTTGAGCGTTGCCGCCAACATCTCGGCCAGCATGCCTTCGGCCGTGCCCGCGCCCTGCACCCACCCCATGAACCCGGGGTGCAGGTTGCCGCTGCCATAGGGCAGGATATATTGCCGAAATTCCTCGTAGACGACCGCGAGATCGCTGCCTTCCAGGGGCGGTTCGGCGCGGAAGTTGGCTCGCGCCGCCGCCGGCATGGGTTGCCAGACCGGCTGTTCGCGCAAGTGTTCGAGATGGTCAATCATGTCGTCGAGCATGCGATGGCCTTCGGCACGCAGCCGCCGCCAATCCGCGGGATCGAGGCTCGTGCGCCCGTCGCGGCGCCGCGCGCTCGTTTCAGGCCGGCCGGTCACGCCGCGCTCGCTTGGCGGGACGGGGCGGGATGCGGCGCCTCGTAGGCGCGCTCGATGTCGTCGAAGTGCCGGACGAGAAGGCCGATCTTCTCGACGATGCCGCGCACCTGGTCGAACTCGCGGACCAGAACCTCGGCCGATGTCTCGATGTCGCCGGTCCAGGTCTCGGATATCACCCGCGCGCCGGCGCTGACGCGGAGCGCGCCCGAAAGCTCGCCTTGGCGATCACGCACTGGAACGGGCTGGCCGATATGGCAGCGCTGCGCCGCGATCCAGCGCTCGCGTAGCGGCAGCGTCGCCGGTAGCAGGGCGGAGACGTCGTCGTTCAGCGCGCGATAGAGCTTGGTCGCCCGCGCCAGCGACAAGTGCCGCCCGTGGCGGCGCACGAAGAAGGGAAATATCGTCCGCGCCGCCATCTCCTCGTCGTCGATCTCGTCCGGCGGCCCGTCGTCGAGCGAAAGCGGCTCAAGCACGTCGGCGCCGCCGATGAGGTGGGGCACCACCTCGGCGAATCGGCCGAGCGCCAAGCGGCGGTAGGCGAACGGCACCGCGTAATAGGCACCCATCTCCGCGACCGCCGAGACCCAGCGCAGCCATTGCCCGACGTTAGCGCGCGCGGGGAGTGCCGCCCGCGCCCGCGGCAGTGCCTCGGGCCAATCGCTGCGGTTGCTATAGGCGCCGAGCGCTGACAGCGGCAGCTCCGCCGCAGCGGCGCGTGCCACCATCGCTTGCGGCAGCAGAAGGGCGCCGCTGAACGGCGCGCCGGTGAAAAACTTGGAGCCGGTGATCAGCACCATGAAGCCCTGGTCCAGGCACCAGCGCAGCCGCTTGCGTCCAAGCCGGACCTGGCACGCGTCAACGACGACCCCGAGCTTGCCATCCGCGCTCGCCGCGAGGCGACGCAGGCAATCAGGGCTCGGCGTGCGCATGCCGAGCTTGGAACTGTCCATGGCGAAGAGGAGGGCGCGCCGCCCGACGGCAAGGGCCTGCGCGATGCAGTCCCCGATTTCCGCCTCGATTTGGCTTGCGGCGCGAGGAGCGCCGCAATCGTCCCGCACCGCGACCGCGACGCTCTCGGTGTCTGCCGCCAAGCCGGCGATTGGCGTGCCTTTTACGGCGGCAACGCCTTGTGCGGTTATCGCGTTGAAATGCCGGCCGCGCGCGGCATGGGCGGCGCCGCTGCCGGTTTCGTCGCCAGCGGCGATCAAGCTGGTGAGCGGCGCGGCGAAAATCGCGCGGGCGATACAGAGCGCGAGAAGCTGGGCGTCGGTTCCCGACGGCGCGAGCACCACCTCGCAGCCGGTATCGTAGAGATTGAGCATCGTCTTGATGTCATCGCGGAGCGCATCCTGGCGCAGATCGAAGGCGCGCTCGAAACCCCATGTCATGCTGTCGCGAAGCAGCGCCTGGCGCGCGGTGGCGACGGCCGCGAAGGCACGGTCCGAAATCGAGGTCGCGGTCGATGAGGCGAACGTGAAGGCTTCGGGCCGCGGCACCGGCCGGCAGCCATAGGCGTTGAGCAGGCTCGTCGGATCGAGCGCAAGCCGCGTGTCGCCGCCGCCCGCGAGGAGCTGTTCGAGCGGCGCCGAAAGCTGGCGAAGCGGATCGATCGCGGGATCGGTCATGGATGGGGACCAGGATTTAAGATCACCCGCGATCATCGCCTCGGCAGCGTTAACAATTCCCTTACGCGCCGGGGTTGCATGAGCGTGGCGATCGCGGCTGGTGCGGCCGTCCGACGAAGACAAACGGCATAGCCGGCCCGGACGCCGGGATAATGACGACCGCCGATTCCGGTCGTAGGCTCGGTCGCAAGACATAATAAAATGGGAGGGGTGAGTATGCGGGCGTATGAGCTTCGCGTTCCCGGGGCGGAAGACGGCCTAGTCCTCAACCGCGATCGCTCCATACCGGCACCCGGCCCCGGCGAAATTCTGGTGCGCATGCGGGCGGCTTCGCTCAACTACCGCGACCTCTTGGTGCGCCAAGGGCGCTACCGCGGCGTCTTGCAGCCCAACCTCGTGCCGCTTTCCGATGGCGCCGGCGAAGTCGTCGCGGTAGGGGCCGGGGTCACGGCTTTTGAGCCGGGCGGCCGGGTCGCCGGCACCTTCTTTCCCCGTTGGCCGGCCGGCGCGCCGAGTGCAGAGGCCACCGCGAGCGCCCTCGGCGGTTCGGCACCGGGGGTTCTGGCCGAATACACCGTCTTGTCCGAAGGCGGCGCCGTGTCTGTTCCGGAGCACCTTTCGTTCGAGGAAGCGGCGACCCTTCCCTGCGCCGCCTTGACCGCCTGGAACGCGGTGGTCGAGGTCGCGCGCGCTGGCGCCGGCGACACCGTGCTGCTGCTCGGCACCGGCGGCGTTTCGATTTTCGCGCTGCAATTTTCCCGTCTGCACGGCGCGCGCGTGCTGATCACCTCGGGCAGCGACGAAAAGCTCGCCCGCGCCCGCTACCTCGGCGCCGATGGCGGCGTCAACTATCGCACCGCGCCCGACTGGGAGCAGGAGGTATTGCGCCTGACCGGCGGTCGCGGCGTCGATCTCGTGGTCGAGGTCGGCGGCGCCGGCACGCTCGAGCGTTCGCTGCGCGCGGTGCGGGTTGGCGGCACCATCGCGATGATCGGCGTGCTGGCCGGCGCCGGCGCGGTCGACCCCCGCCCGCTCCTCGGCAAGTCAGCACGGCTGCAAGGCATCTATGTCGGCTCGGGCGAGATGTTCGCCGCCATGAACCGCGCCATTGCGGCGCATCGCCTGTATCCCGTGATCGATCGCGTGTTCGCCTTCGACGAAGCCCTGGCGGCCTACGATCATCTCGCCGCCGGACGTCACTTCGGGAAGGTCGTGATCAATATCCAATAAAAAATCCCTGGGAGGACAATACATGGCATCGCAGCGCAGTTCGTTTCCCTTGCCCTCGCAAGTTCGCAGCCCGCCGGGCGCAGAAGGGTGGGAGAAGATGTACCCCTATTTCACCCGCTTCGCGCCCGAAGACGACAAGCGGTTCTGGTTCTACAACGCCATGCATTTTCCCGAGCCGATGCCGCCCTTCGACGTGGTTACGGCGGAAATCCCCTATCAGGCGCTCGGTGCCTTCACCACGCGGGTGTTTGTGTTTCCGACCACGCTCGGCGTCGAGCACCGCATCGTTAACGGGCGGGTCTATATCACCGCCAATCCGGTGGCGGACGGCGAGGAGATCGGCAAGCGGCTCGCGGTCTTTCAGGAGCGCGCCGGTTACTATTATCAGAACTGGGACCGCCTCTACGAGGAGTGGAAGGGGCGGATGACCGCGCTCATCGACGCCCTCAAGGCGATCGAGGTTCCCGCCTTGCCCGAGATGGATGATATCGCGGTGGTGCATTCGGGGCGCGGCTACGCGCAAAACGTCGACGTGCGCACCGGCTTCAATCGCGCCATCGAAGGCTTCGGTATGATGTGGCAGTACCACTTCGAGATGCTGATGCTGGGCTATGGCGCCTATGTCGTGTTCTTCCAGTTCTGCAAGCAGGCGTTCCCGGAAATCGCCGATCAGACCGTCTCGCGCATGGTGGCGGGTATTGACGTGCTGATGTTCCGCCCCGATCAGGAACTGAAGAAGCTGGCGCGCCTTGCGGTGAAGCTCGGCCTGTCCTCGCTGTTCGCCGACGGTGTGGCGCCAGACGCCGTCATGGCAGCGGTCGGCAAGGCCGGCGCGGCGGGCGCCGAATGGCTGGCGGCGGTCGACGCGATCCGCGATCCCTGGTTCCACATTTCCACCGGCGATGGCTTCTATCACCACCACCGCAGCTGGAACAGCGACCTGTCGGTGCCTTTCGCGGCGCTTGCCCGCTATGTCGCGATGCTGAATGCCGGCCAGGATATCGAGCGCCCGACCGAGCGTCTCAAGGCCGAGCGCGAGCGCATCATCGCCGAGTACCGCGCCCTGCTCGGCTCGGAGGAGGAGCGCGGCGCCTTCGACCAGATGCTCAGCCTCTGCCATCTGGTATTTCCCTTCGTCGAGGACCATAAATTCTGGTGTGAGCATTGGTACACGTCCTTGTTCTACGCCAAGATGCGCGAATTCGGCGCCTTGCTGGCCCGTTGGGAACAGATCGCTGATCCCGAGGACATCTTCATGCTGCACTATCAGGAGGTCGAACAGGCCCTGGTGGACGTCACCTTGGCCTGGGCGGCCGGCACGCCGGCCCGCGGCGCGGCGCATTGGCGGCCGCTGGTCGAGGAACGTCGTCGCGTCCTGGAAAAGCTGAAGGACTGGGATCCGCCTGCGGCGCTCGGTCCGGTACCAGAGGAGATCGGCGATCCGGCGCTCCTGATGCTTTGGGGCATCACCTCGGAAACGCTGCAGTCATGGCTGCGGGTGCCGGACGATCTCGAGAACGAGAAGACCGTGCGCGGCTTCGCCGCGTCGCCTGGCGTCGTCGAAGGCGTCGCTCGGGTGCTCAAGAACGTCAACGACATCGGCCAGGTGCAAGACGGCGACATCCTGGTTTGTCCGGTCACCAATCCGAGCTGGGGGCCGGTGTTCGGCAAGATCCGCGCCGCGGTCTCGGATATCGGCGGTACCATGTCGCACGCGGCGATTGTCGCTCGCGAGTATGGGATGCCGGCCGTGGTCGGCACCGGGGTCGCGACCAAGCGCTTTCGCACCGGCCAACGCCTGCGGGTGGATGGCAACAGCGGCATCGTCACGGTGCTGGACTAGGGGGCGGCCATGGGGGTGACGCAAGCGGTCAGTCCCTTCGCCGAACTCGGCATGGCGAGCCGGCCGCTTGTCGGCGGCAAGGGCGCGAGCCTCGGCGAGTTGACCCGCGCCGGCATCAACGTGCCGCCCGGATTCGTGGTGACGACGGAAGGCTTCGTCGCCTTCCTCGCCGCCATCGATCCGGAAGGTGCCATCCGCCGCCAAGTGGAAGCGCTGTCGCCGGACGATCTTCCGGCGGTGTTGCGGGCCTGCGAGGAGATTCGCCAGCGTATCGAGACCGCCGCCATGCGGCCGGATATGGAGGCGGCGATCGCGGGCGCTTATGCCCGCCTCTGTGGCGGCGCGCCGGATGGGCCGGTCGCAGTGCGCTCCAGCGCCACCAGCGAGGATAGCGCCGAGGCCAGCTTCGCGGGATTGCAGGACACCTATTTGTGGATACGCGGCACTGCCAATGTCCTCCATTTCGTCCGCGCGTGCTGGGCCAGCCTCTATGGTGTCGAGTCGGTGGTTTACCGCTTGCGCCGCGGCCTGCCGGAGGAGGGCTTGGCCATGGGTGTCGTGGTGCAGCAGATGGTGAACTCCCGCGTCTCGGGTGTGATGTTCACCCGCAGCCCGACCACCGGCGATCGCTCGGTGATTGCGATCGAGGGGAGTTGGGGGCTCGGCTCTGCGATCGTCAGCGGCGAGGTCACCCCCGACAAGGTGGTAGTCAGCAAGGTGACGGAGGAGGTGATCAGCCGTGCCGTCTCGCACAAGACGGTGATGCACGTGCCTGACGGTGGCGGCGGCACGCGCGAAGAGGCGGTGCCCGAAGCGCGGCGCGATCTCCCCTGCCTGAGTGACGGCGACATCCGGGCGTTGGTCCGCGTCGGCAAGCATATCGAGCGGCATTACGGCTGCCCGCAGGATATCGAGTGGGCCATCGGGCCGCGCGCCGATGGCGACGGCGAAGCGGTATTCCTGTTGCAAAGCCGGCCCGAGACCATCTGGTCGGCACGCGACGCGAAGCCGCTCGCCGGTCCCGCCGCGCGGCCCTTCGACCACGTTTTCGCGGTGCTCGGCAAGCGGGGTGGTGGATGAGGCTCTCGGCCGAGGATATCGCCGCGCTCGCCGCGGCGCTCACGGATTCGCCCTATGACATGCTGCGGCTGGATGGGCCGGGATATGCCCTTCTTCTGAGGCGCGAGGCGAGCGGCTGGAGCGCCGAGGCCGCGGTTCAGGGCGAACCGCCGCTTGCCGCGCCAGCGTCACCCGGCGCGATCGCGGCCGAGGCAGAGGCCGGGCCGGCCATCCGCGCGCCGCTGGT
>JAJYTL010000306.1 GCA_021793055.1 Pseudomonadota bacterium | reverse complement strand
GGAGCAGGCGGGCGGCCGCGCGCTCCCGGTCGTGGTCGACATCCGCGACGAGGGCGCGGTCGAGCGCGCGGTGGAAAAGGCGGTCGAGGTCTTTGGCGGCATCGACATCCTGGTCAACAACGCCTCGGCCATCAGCCTCACCGGCACGCTGCAGACCGACATGAAGCGCTACGACCTGATGCACCAGGTCAACACCCGCGGCACCTTCCTGTGCAGCCAGAAGTGCCTGCCGCATCTCCTTAAGGCAGAAAACCCGCATATCCTCAACCTGTCGCCGCCCTTGAACATGGAGGAGCGCTGGTTCGCGCCGCATGTCGCCTATACCATGGCCAAGTTCGGCATGAGCCTCTGCGTGCTCGGCATGGCGGGCGAGTTCCGCAGCAAGGGCGTCGCGGTCAACGCGTTGTGGCCGAGGACGGTGGTGGTCACCGCCGCGCTCAACATGCTGGGCGGGCCGGAGCTGCTGAAACGCGGCCGCGATGCCGCTATCATGGCCGATGCCGCGCATGTCATCCTGAGCAAGAACTCGCGGGAGTTCAGCGGCAACTTCTGCATCGACGAGGACATCCTGCTCGCGGCCGGGGTGACCGATTTCGCCAAATACCTCGCGCCCGGCGCCTCGGAACAGGATCTGGTGCCGGATTTCTTCGTCTGATCGCGTCTGCTTCGGATTCGTGTCGGGAGGAGGAAAGATGTCGGATTGGCCTTGGCTCGCGCATTATCCCGAGGGCATCGCCTGGGACGCCAAATTTCCCGCCCGGCCGCTCTACAGCCTGATCGACGACGCGGCGGCGCGCTTCCCCGACCGGCCGGCGATCGATTTCCTCGATCGCGTCTACAGCTTCCGCCAGCTCGCCGAGCTGGTGAACCGCGCCGCCGCCGGCTTCCAGGCGATCGGCGTCGGCAAGGGCGTCCATGTCGGCCTGTTCCTGCCGAACTGCCCGCAGTTCGTCATCGCCTATTTCGGTATCCTCAAGGCCGGCGGCACGGTGGTGAACTACAGCCCGCTCTATTCCGAGAGCGAGCTCGAGCACCAAATCGCGGACAGCGAGACCACGATCATGGTGACGCTGAACCTGAAGGCGCTCTATCCGACCATGGCCAGCCTGTTGCGGCGGGGCAAGCTCGACAAGCTCGTGGTCGGCAATCTGCCCGAAGTTCTGCCGTTCCAGAAAAGCCTGCTGTTCCGCCTGTTCCGCCGCCGCGAGGTGGCGCCGGTCGCCTGGGGCGCCGACCATATCCGCTTTAAGGCGTTGCTGGAGCCGCACCAGACCTTCATTCCGCTCGCCGTCGATCCTGCGGACGATGTCGCCGTGCTGCAATATACCGGCGGCACCACCGGCGTTTCCAAGGGTGCCATGCTGACGCACGCCAATCTCTACGCCAACGCGCTGCAGGGCGGCCTGTGGTTCCAGGGCCTGGAAGAGGGCGGCGAGCGGGTGCTCGGCGTGCTGCCCTTCTTCCATGTCTTCGCCATGACCTCGGTGATGAACCTCTCGATACACAAGGGCGCCGAGATCATCATGCATCCGCGCTTCGAGCTGCTCGCTGTGCTGAACGATATCGACGCCAAGAAGCCGACGCTGATGCCGGGCGTGCCGACCATGTTCACCGCCATCAATACCCATCCCGACATCGCCAAATACGATCTCTCCTCGCTCAAGGCCTGCATCTCGGGCGGCGCGCCTCTGCCGGCCGAGGTCAAGCAGCGCTTTGAGACGCTCACCGGCTGCAAGCTGGTGGAAGGCTACGGCCTCACCGAAAGCTCGCCGACAGCGGCCTGCAATCCGCTGTTCGGGGTCAACAAGACCGGCTCGATCGGCGTGCCGGTGCCGGGCACCGCCATCGTCATCACCGACCGCGAGGACCCGGACAAGGTGCTGCCGCAAGGCGAGGTCGGCGAGATCTGCATCGTCGGGCCGCAGGTGATGAAGGGCTACTGGAAGAACCCGGAGGCGACGGCCCGGACCATCCGCCACGGCCGGCTGCATACCGGCGACGTCGGCTACATGGACGAGGAGGGCTATACCTTCATCATCGACCGCATGAAGGACTTGATCCTCTGCGGCGGCTTCAACGTCTATCCGCGCCAGGTGGAGGAGGCGATCTACCAGCATCCGGCGGTGGCCGAGGTGACGGTGATCGGCGTTCCCGATGACTATCGCGGCGAAAGCCCCAAGGCCTTCGTCAAGCTGAAGCCCGACCAGCCGGCGCCGAGCGTCGCCGAGATGATGGAGTTCCTGAAATCCCGCCTCGGCCGCCACGAGATGCCGCGCGAGATCGAGTTCCGCGCCGAACTGCCGAAGACCCTGATCGGCAAGCTGTCGAAAAAGGAGCTGGTGGCGGAGGAGCGGGAGAAATACGAGGCGCGGAAAAAGGCCGCCGCGGGCAAGGCCTGAACCGGACACGGCGCCTGGGCTTCGATCTCGACCGCGCCTAGAACCTCTGGGCGAGGCCGTGGGCGATAAGCCACTGAACCAGACTTGGGCCGAGCAGGAAGACCATTGCGGGAGCGGCCAGCGCCCCGAGCGCGAAAGCCCACTTGAAGATATGGTTCGGGTCGTCCGGGTAGAATGCCGCCCGCCACCACAGGAAGCCGCTCCGCGACTTGACGTTCTTCTTTCGCGCAATAAGGGCGCCGATCATCGCCAGCGGAATCGACGTCTCGAAAAGCAGCGCGCAGCTCGTCGCCTGAAAAGCCGTGAAATAGGTGATGTCGCCATGATCGTCGTGACGGAAAATCGCTCCCAATGAGAGGTCCGGCACGGTTGGCGCCGTGCCGGCCCAGTGGCGTTCGATGCCGATGAAGCAAAAGAACACGACAAAGCCGTAGCCGGCCAGAAATCCGCCGACCGCGTTCAAGATGGCGTCGCCGCGTCCCGGTTCGGCACTGCCGGTCATTTGCGATCCAGAAAACCTACCGAAGAGCCCATATAGTAGCCGAACCCGCTTCCGCGCGTAACGATGCTGGCTTCCGGCGCCGGTTTCGCATCGGTCGGCTTTTGCCCCGGCGCGGCCGGCACGGGCGCGCCATGACGGGGTGGCGTCGGGGCGAATCGCGAAAATCCGGCCGGGCCATAGCCGAGCCGGAACGGGCTTGCGGCGGCGCGCTTCGGCTGCGATTCTGGCGCCTGCCGCCGCCCACCGCGGCGGCGCCACCGATTAAAGACGGGATAGCTGCCATGAGTGACCAAACCGCCCGGCCGTCGGGGCCGCTCCTCGGCGTCCGCGTGCTCGATCTCTCGCGTCTCGTCGCCGGCAACATGGCGACCCATGTCATCGCCGATCTCGGCGCCGACGTGATCAAGATCGAGCATCCGGAGAAGGGCGACGATCTGCGGCGCTGGCGCGTCGAGGGCGTCGAGGTGTTCTGGAAGGTTTACGGCCGCAACAAGCGGAGCGTCGCTCTCGATCTCAAGAGCGAGGCGGGCCGCGCCGCGCTTCTCGCCCTGGTCGAGAGCGCCGACGCGCTGGTCGAGAACTTCACGCCGGGCACGCTGGAGCGGCTCGGCTTCGCGCCGGAGCGGCTTTTGGCGGTCAATCCGAAGCTCGTCATCGTGCGGCTTTCCGGTTGGGGCCAGAGCGGGCCCTACCGCGACCGGCCGGGCTTCGGCACCCTGGTCGAGGCGATGTCGGGCTATGCCGAGCTCAACGGCTTTCCCGATTCGCCGCCGCTGCTGCCGCCGCTTGCCATGGCCGATATGGTGGCCGGGCTCTACGCGGCGATGGCGTTGCTCTCGGCGCTGCGCGTCGTCGAGGTCGGCGGCGGCGCAGGCCAGGTGGTCGATATCTCGCTGTTCGAGCCGATCTTCTCCTTCATCAGCACCGAGGCGGCGCAATACGCCCTGACCGGCAAGCCGACGCCGCGCACCGGCAACCAGTCGAGCCACACCGCGCCGCGCAACGCCTATCTCTGCGCCGACGGGAAATATGTCGCGCTTTCGGCCTCGATGCAGAGCATCGCCGAGCGCCTCTTTCGCGCCATCGGCCGGCCCGACCTGATCGACGACCCGAGGTTCCGCACCAACGACGCCCGGGTCCAGAACAGGGAGGCGCTGGATCGGATCGTCGGCGACGTCATCGCCACGCGCACGCGGGAGGAAAACCTCCGCCTCTTCGAGGCGGCCGAGGTCACCGTCGG
>JAJYTL010000305.1 GCA_021793055.1 Pseudomonadota bacterium | reverse complement strand
CGTCATGCGAAGACCGATGGCATCGGCGACGGCGTTGGTCACCGCCGGCAGGAACCCGGCGAGCGAGCCCTCGCTTGCCTCCTTGGCGCCGAACGGACCGTTAGGGTCGAGGCATTCGACGATGTGAACCTCGATCGGTGGCGATTCGACGGCGGTCGGCATCGTATAGCCGAGCAAGTTGGCATGCAGCGGGAACCCCTTGTCATAGCGGGTCTCCTCGCCGAGCGCTTGGCCCATGCCCATCCATACGGAGCCCTGGACCTGCCCCTCGACCGAAAGCGGATTGAGCGCGCGGCCGCAGTCATGGGCGACCCAGACCTTTCCGACGCGCACCATGCCGGTATCGACGTCGACATCCACTTCGACCACCTGGGCCGAGTAGCTGAGGGCCATGGTGGAGCCGACCGCACCGCCGCGGTGCTTGCCGCCCTGGTATTCGACCGGAACGGTAAAGCTGCCCTTGGCCGTGATGCTGCCGCCGTCGGCGAGCGCCGCGGCGACGACGTCGCGGAAGGGAAGGCCGGGGTCCTGGCCGCCGGCGACGGCGAACCGCTCGGCGACGCATTCGATTTGCGCCGGGTCGGCGTCGAGCCGCTTTGCGGCGGCGCGGACCAGGATGTCGCGGAGTTTTTCGGCAGCGTCGACCGCCGCGTTGCCGACCATGAAGGTCACGCGCGACGAATAGGAACCGTTATCCTTCGGCGTAATCGCGCTGTCGGTGGCGATAACGCGAATGCGCCCGAGATCGGCGCCGAGCACCTCGGCGGCGATTTGCGCCAGAATGGTGGATGAGCCCTGTCCGATATCTGCGGCGCCGGTCAAGACGGTGATGCCGCCGTCGAAATCAAGCCGGATATCGACCACCGCATGCGGTTCTCCGGTGCGGTGGATAGGCTTTCCCGCGCCGCTCACATAATGCGAGCAGGCCATGCCGAGCCCGCGCCCGGGCGGCAAGCGGCCCTTTCGTGCCTGCCAGGCGCTCGCTTCTTGGACCCGGTCGAGACATTCCGGCAGGCCATAGGAATTGACGATGATGCCGTTTGCCGTCTGCACCGGGGTTTGCAGCAGGTTCGCCCGACGCACGGCGAAGGGATCGAGGCCAAGCTCCGCCGCCATGCTGTCGAGCAGGCACTCAAAGGCATAACGGACGTCGACCGAGCCATGGCCGCGCATGGCGCCGCAAGGCGGCGTGTTGGTATAGACGCGATAGCCGTCGTATTTCACCGCCGGGATGTCGTAGAGGGCATGCAGCAGAGAGCCGGCGTAAAGAATGGTAATGATCCCGTAGCCAGCGTACGCGCCACCGCGTTGCACGACCTCGCACTCGGCCGCGGTCAGCTTGCCCTCGGCGGTCATGCCGAGCCTGACGCGGATTTCGGTCTGCTGGCGGCCGCGATGGGTCAAGAAGGTTTCCTCGCGGGTCAAGTTCATGCGCACCGTGCCGCGGGCGGCGCGTGCGAGAAGGGCGGTGACGATCTCGAAGTTCAACGCCTCGACCCGGGCGCCGAAGCCGCCGCCGACAAAAGGCTTGACGACGCGGATGCGGGATTCGTCGAGGTCGAGGCAACGGGCCAGCATAAGATGCAGGTAATAGGGAACCTGGGTGACGCTATGCAGCGTCAGGCGATCGCGCTCGGCGTCGTATTCGGCGAGCGCGGCGTGCGGCTCCATCTGGCCGTGAACGATCTCGCCGCATTGATAGGTGCCTTCCCGGACCAGCGCCGCCTGGCCGAACCCGGCCGCGACGTCGCCGAACTCGTCATGGACGGAGCGAAGGATATTTTCCGGATAGTTGTCGTGAAGCGGCACGGCGCCGGGGGCGCGCGCTTCCGCCGAGGTAAAGTAGCCCGGAAGTTCCGTGACATTCAAACGGATCAGCTGCAGCGCCCGCTCTGCCGTCTCGGCGTCGACCGCCGCGACGGCGGCGATCGGCTCGCCGCGGTAGCGCACGCGATCCCGGGCGAGCGGGAATTCGTTCATCGTGATCGGCAGAACGCCGAAGGTCTTGTCGCAGTCGGCGCCGGTAATCACCGCGGCCACGCCCGGCAAAGCGCGCGCGGCGGAGACGTCGACGTCAAGCAGCTCCGCATGCGCGTAGGGGCTGCGCAGGATGCGTCCGACCAAGGCATGCGCGGGGAGATCGGCGGTGTAAAGCGCGCGGCCGGTCACCTTCTCGACGCCGTCGATCAGCGGCAATGGCTGCCCGACGGCGTGGGAATGGCCCGCCAGCGGTGCTGGGGCGGAACTGTGATTGCCGGTCGCCGCCTGCACGGACTCGATGACTTTCACGTAACCCGTGCAGCGGCACAGGTTGCCGGAGAGGGCGGCTCTGATTTCCGCCTCGTCCGGGTCCGGATTTCGGCGGAACAGGGCTTCCGCCGCGATGATCATGCCGGGGGTGCAGAAACCGCATTGGGCCCCGAGCTTTTCCTGGAATGCCTGTTGCAGGCGCGACAGGTGGCCCGGCGTGCCGATGCCCTCGATGGTCTCGACACGGCGGTCGTGGCAGCGCGCGGCCAGGGTGAGGCAAGCGTGTTGCGGCTCGTCGTCGACGAGGACGGTGCAGGCGCCGCATTCTCCGCCGTCGCATCCCGTCTTGGTGCCGGTAAGCCCCGCCACGTCTCGGAGGTAATCGACGAGCAGCAGGTTGTCTGCTACCAGGTCCGTGCGCTTTCGGCCGTTCAGGGTCAGCGACAGAATGGTACTCATGGTATGCATGTCCTCCGGTCACGGACGGAGATGGAAGCGACAGGCGGCCGCCGGCCGCGGATATCTGAGCGCGATCAGCTATGCAGCTGGTTGTACTTTTCGAGAAGTTCGTCGCGGGACTCCGGAAAGTCCGGGTTTTGGCCGATGCAGTCCGAGGGGCAGACCAGCTTGCATTGCGGCTCGTCCTCGGCGCCGACGCATTCCGTGCAGCGAAGCGGGTCGATGACATAGATTTCCGGGCCGACGCTGATTGCCTCGTTTGGGCAGACGGGAACGCAGGCGTCGCAGTTCGTGCAGGTATCGCCGATTAAAAGTGCCATAGATCGTCTCCTTCGCTCGGGTGGTACGCTTAAGCCGCGGCCAGGGTGCCGCCGAGGCGCTCCAACTTGTCGTGCCGGTAGGCGCCCCACAGGGCGGCGCCGATGGCGCCGGCATAAATCGAATCCGGATGGCAGCGCACCGGATAACTCACCTTCTCCTTGACCATCGCCTCCTGCATCGCCGCCACGAGGCCCTCGTCGAGGGCGAGGCCGCCGGTCATGAGAACGACGCCGTCGACCGTGCCGATGCTTTTCAGAAGCCGGGCCAGGCGATCCGCCATCGAGGAGTGGATGCCCTTCAGGATATTGGGGGCGGAGATGCCGCGCGAAACCATGTTGATGACATCGGTCTCGGCGAGAACGGCGCAGATGCCGCTCACTTTCTCTGGGTTGTCGGCCTGTTTGGAGAGCATCCCGATTTCGTCGTGGGCGATGCCGAGATAGCGGGAAATGTTCTCGAGGAACTGGCCGGAACCGGAGGCGCACTGACTGGTCATCTTATAGCTCAAGACCTTGCCGCGGCCGTCGAGGCGGATCGCGCGGCCGTGCAAGGCGCCGACGTCGAGAGCGGCGCGGGACTCGGGGTCGAGATAGAGCGCTCCGCGGCCATGCGTCGTCATCGAATAGAAATGGCCGGTGTGGAAGTCCAACGCTTCGCCCTCGCCGGTCGTCGCGACATAGGCGACGTCGGCGCGCTTCAATCCCGCCTCTTCGAGGATTTCGTCGTAAATTTGCTCGGCGAGCTGGAAGGGATCACGCTGGCGCACGCGTTCGGTGCGGCGCACCAGCCAATTCGCCTTGTCGCCCTCGACGTTGAACAGAACGGCCTTGATGGCGCCGGTGCCGACGTCGATCCCCGCGGTTATGGTCATAATTCAGCCTCCGTCAGTTGGCGATCGCCCGGCGGGCGAAGGCGGCGGCGCCCAGCGCCCCAGTGTAGATGGAATCGGGATTTATGTTGATGTCGACATCGCCGTAGTTCTCGCGGATGAGCTGGCGCAGCTCCTTGACGGCGGCCTCGTTCTTGGCGACGCCGCCGGTAAAAGTGAACTGATCGCGCACGCCACCCGAACGCGAGATGATCGACATTGCGCGCAGAATGATGGAACGGTGAAGCCCCGCCATGATGTCTTCGCGCTTTTCG
>JAJYTL010000304.1 GCA_021793055.1 Pseudomonadota bacterium | reverse complement strand
CTGCTGCGGCGCGGCGGCGGTCTGCGAAGGCGCCGTGGCGGCGCCTGGCGCGCGCGGCGCGCCGCCGGCGCCGCCGATCGGGCGCTTCTTGCGCACCTCGACCGTCACCGCCTTGGAACGGCCATGGCTGAAGCTCTGGCGGACCTGTCCGGCCTCGACCGTCTTCTTCAGCTCCAGCCGCCGCGGGCGGGAGGATAGGCTCAGGGACTTCTTGTCCTCGGGTTCTTTGGTTTCGGTCATCTTTACTCCCGTCCAACCCCGTTGGGCTGCCGCGCCGGTGAACGAAACCCGGCCAACCGCGTCACTTCGGCGGCAAACCGCTCAGCGAGCGGACCTCGGTTGACGGCAGCATGTACCACATTTTCGCGCCCCAGTGCCAAACTCAATTCCCGGACCGTGAAGAGCTCGACCGGAATCGCCGTGCCGGCCTGCGAGCGAAGCTTCGCCGCCGCCCCGGCCGCAGCATCGGCGGCGGTGATCAAGACCTTGACCCGGCCCGTCCCAAGTGCCGCGCGCACCGGTTCGAACCCGGCCACCGCCTTGCCCGCGCGCCGCGCCAGGCCGAGAAGCTCCAGGCAGCGTCGGGCCAACAGCGCCTCGACCTGATCGGCGAGATCCGGCTCGACCGTGACCGCCACCTTGGCGGCGCGGGCGAACAGATTCTTCTTCATCGCCCGGGCGATGGCATGGCGGTCGGCGCCGATCCACAGGCCGCGCCCCGGCAGCTCGCGCCCGACGTCGGGCACGATCCGGTTGTCCGGGCCGACGACGAAGCGGAGCATATGCGCCGCCTCATCGCGCCGTCCCGTGGCAACGCACCGGCGTTCGGCCATCAAGCTCAAGCCTCGACCTCGGGTTCCGCCGCACCTTCTTCGCCGCCCGCTTCGGCCGCCGCCTCGCCGGCTTCGTCTTCCGGAAACCAATGGGCGCGCGCCGCCATGATGATGGCGTCGGCATCGGCCGGAGACAGGCCGGCCTCGGGCAACATCTCGATCAGCTCGTCGGAGGCGAGATCGCCGAGATCGTCCAGCGTCTTGACCCCCTTGCGGCCGAGCGCCACCAGCATCGCCAGGCTGAGCCCCGGAATCTCGGTCAGGGTGTCTTCGACCCCAAGCTCGACCCGCTCCGCCTCATATTCGGCGTTGCGCGCTTCGAGATATTCCGTCGCCCGGCGGCGCAGCTCGTCGCCGAGGTCCTGATCGAAGCCGGCGATCGAGGCCAACTCCTCGGGCGGCACATAAGCCACTTCCTCGACCGTCGAGAAGCCCTCGGTGACGAGCAGCTGCGCGATGGTCTCGTCGACGTTCAGCGCCTCGACGAACATGCGGCTGCGCTCGCGGAATTCGGCTTGGCGGCGCTCGCTCTCTTCCTTCTCGGTCAGGATGTCGATGTCCCAGCCGGTGAGTTGCGAGGCAAGGCGAACGTTCTGACCGCGGCGGCCGATGGCGAGCGAAAGCTGCTCGTCGGGCACCACCACCTCGATGCGGCGCGCCTCCTCGTCGAGCACCACCTTCGCCACCTCGGCCGGGGCGAGCGCGTTGACGATGAAGGTGGCCGGGTCGGGCGACCATTGGATGATGTCGATCTTCTCGCCCTGAAGCTCGTTCACCACCGCCTGCACGCGCGAGCCGCGCATGCCGACGCAGGCGCCGACCGGATCGATGCTCGAATCGTTCGACATCACCGCGATCTTGGCGCGCGAGCCGGGATCGCGGGCGACGGCGCGGATTTCGATGATGCCGTCGTAGACCTCGGGCACTTCCTGCGCGAAGAGCTTGGCCATGAACTGCGGATGGGTGCGCGAGAGGAAAATCTGCGGCCCGCGCTGCTCGCGGCGCACGTCGTAGATATAGGCGCGCACGCGCTCGCCCTGGCGGAAATTCTCGCGCGGCAACAGTTCGTCGCGGCGCAGCGTCGCCTCGGCGCGGCCGAGATCGACGGTGATGTTGCCGTATTCGGCGCGCTTGACGAGGCCGTTCACGATCTCGCCGATGCGGTCCTTGTATTCGTTGTACTGGCGCTCGCGCTCGGCCTCGCGCACCTTCTGCATGATGACCTGCTTCGCGGTCTGCGCCGCGATGCGGCCGAAGTCGATCGGCGGCAAGGGTTCGGAAATGAAATCGCCGATCTGGGCGTCGGGGTTGCGCGCCTGCGCTTCGGCGAAGCCAATCTGGGTCGCGTCGTTCTCCACCGTCTCGGCCACTTCGAGCAGGCGCGAGAGGCGGATCTCGCCGGTCTTGCGGTCGATTTCGGCGCGGATTTCGTTTTCGACCCCGTATTTGGAGCGCGCCGCCTTCTGGATCGCATCCTCCATGGCATCGAGCACGATATCCTTGTCGATGGATTTCTCGCGGGCCACGGCGTCAGCCACCTGGAGAAGTTCCAGGCGATTGAGACTGCTGACCATTTCCATGCTCATCTGCTCCTTTTCTGCTTTGCCGGCCGTGCCGCCTTGGGCGGCATCTCGCGCGGCGCGAGCTTGGCACTCTGAATCTCATGCAAGGGCAAGGCGACTTCCTCGCCCGCCAGGTCGAGACGCACCTGATCACCGTCGAGGCCGAGGATGACGCCACGGAAGCGGCGCCGGCCGGCGCGCGGCGCCTGCAGCTCGACCTTCGCCTCGAGCCCGGCGAAACGCTCGTAATCGGCCGCCTTCATCAGCGGCCGATCGGTGCCGGGCGACGACACCTCGAGCGTATAGGCGCCCATGATCGGATCGGCGACGTCGAGGAGCGCAGAAACCCCGCGCGAGACCTCGACGCAATCGTCGAGGCTCATGCTGCCATCCTTACGCTCGGCCATGACCTGCAACACCGGCCGGTCGCCGCCCTGAAGCCGCACGCGCACCAGATCAAATCCCATGGCCTCGAGCCGCGGGGCGATCAATTCGGCGATCCTGTCCGTCCGCACCATGCACACCACGCCCTTGACATCGCGCCGCCCATTCCCGCGCCGTCCATCATCGCGCCGCGACGCGGCCGACGACCATCCGTAAACCGGCCTGCGCCCGCGCCCAAGACCGACCGCCGCCCGAAATCGCCGCCGGAAATAAAAAAGTGGGCCGCTGGCCCACCTCTCAAGTCTACCCGATCCGAGGATCGAGCCAGCAATGTGGCTTCGGTATAGCCCGGAGGGGCAACGGCTTCAAGGCGTTTTTTCCGGCCCCCGGGCGCGGCGGCGCAAGTCCATATATAGGCTACCGACGCCGCGATCCAAGCTCTTCGCCTGATAGCGGCTCGCCATGTGGTCCGGCGGCGGCGAGCGCCAGTCGCTCGCCTTTTCGGCCAGCCATTCGAAGGCCGGATGGCGGAGCGCGGTGCCGAGCATGAAGCGGCCGAGCTCCCGATGGTCGGTGGCGAGGCGCAGGATCGCGCCCTCGGCCATGACGCGGGCGAGCTGGTCCAGCACCGCCGGCTGCAGGAAGCGGCGGCGATGGTGGCGCGCCTTCGGCCAGGGATCGGGAAACAACAGAAAGACGCGATCGAGGCTCGCCTCGGGCAACACCGGCAGGAGCTTCCGCGCGTCGTCGGCCAGGATCATGAAATTGTCGAGCCCGGCCTCGGCGATATGGCGGAGCGCCATCGAGACGCCGTTGACATAGGGCTCGCAGCCGATGCAGCCGATATCGCGATGCGCCGCGGCCTGCGCCGCCAGGTGTTCGCCGTTGCCGAAGCCGATCTCGAGCCAGAACGCCCGCATCGGCCGCGCAAACAGCGCCCCGAGATCGAGCAGGCCGGTCTCCGGCAACGCGACGCGGTAGCGCGGCAAGGTTTCGGCGAGGCGGGCGCGGCGATCCCGGTTCAGCCGGCGGCCGCGCCGCCGGCCGTAGTAGATCGGATCGTCCGGCCCGCGCAGGCCGTCGCGCGCCGCCTCAGGCAAACGCCGAGCGCAGGCTGTCGGCGAGATCGGTGCGCTCCCACGAGAAGCCGCCATCGGCCTCGGGCTCGCGCCCGAAATGGCCATAGGCGGCGGTGCGGGCATAGATCGGCCGGTTGAGGCCGAGGCGCTCGCGGATGCCGCGTGGCGACAGGTCCATGACCTCGCCCAGGACCTTCTCCAGACGGTCTTCCTCAACCTCGCCGGTATCGTGCAGATCGACGTAGAGCGAGAGCGGCTTGGCGACGCCGATGGCATAGGCGATATGGATGGTGCAGCGCGCGGCAACCACCGCAGCGCCCACAT
>JAJYTL010000303.1 GCA_021793055.1 Pseudomonadota bacterium | reverse complement strand
CTCGTGTGCCATGCCTTGCCGCGTTAACTCGGCGACCTTTCGGCCGCTTTGCTCTGCCGCCCTACCCGGTCATCGACCGATAGGACGGTGCTGCCGCCGCTCTACCAACGACCGCCGGGAGCCGAAGTAACCCCGCCACGGGGTTTTTCCGATCGTAAAAGACGGAGAACCACTGCAACCTCCGTTCACGCCCGGCTGGCAATGTCCGAGCGCTGGATCATTATACCATGCGTTCGGTCGATCCAGCCAGAGAAAGAAGTTCCGCCAGGTTGAACACCACGGCGGTCTCGGCGAAGCCCAATTCGCGCTGGAAGAAGCGCTGGACATAGACGGGGGCGTGGGCAAAGCCGGCGTCGACGCGCACGATGGCCAGGTGGAACGCCTCCGGCGCATTGAGCGAGGCGAGGATCTCGTTCTTGGTCAGGATCACGTCGCGCGCCTCGGCGTGGCGCCCCTTCACCTCCACGAACCGGAGATGGCCGGAAGGCGTGCGGCTCTCGATGTCCCAGCCCTTCTTCTCGGCGGAAACATCGCGTGGGTCGAACCCCATGTGACGTTCAGCCGCCATCACTGCCGACATGGCAAAGCGTTCGACTTCGGCGCGGGCGTCAGGGTCGTCGGCAAAGCCCGTGGCCTTTAACGTAGCCTGCGGGGTGGCGCGGGCATCGAGCAAGCCGCGAGGGATTACGAGCGCGGCGCCACGCAACACCGGCGGCAGGGCGCTGATCTGGCGCTCGCGATCGAGTTCGGCCTGGCGGGTGTGCAGACGCTCGACCAGGCGCTGGGCGGTCGCCTCGGCATTGGTGGCATTGATGCGCTGCTCCTTGCCGGCCCGCTCCTCCTCGCGCAAGCGGGCAGCGCGGGCGTCCCAATAGTTGATTTCGCGGTTGAGGCGGGCGCGCACCTCGCGCTCCACCTTGTCGATCTCGGCCAGCCGCCGCCGCTTCACCTCGTCAAGATGGGCGGGGACGAGGCTGGCGATCGCGAAGCCAAGGGCACGCTGCTCGACACCGACGCCCAGCCACGGGGCCGCTACCGCATCGGCGATGAGCGCGCGCTCGTCTTCTGTGATCGGCCGGTCGTCGAGATAGGGCGCCGAACCGCCGTCCGCAGCACCGCCGTCTTCGTCGAGGTGGATGAACTGAAGACGTTGGGAGACCACGCGCGGCTCGCCCGACTTAGCCGTGCGGCCATCGCGGATGGCGTGCTCGAGATAGAGCAACAGGCGCGGGGCGGTGCCGGGATCGGCATCGTCCACGAGCACGGCGCCTTGCCCGAGCAGCGGCTGAAAGCGCTCGAGCACAACGTCCACCGCGGCGTCGAGCAGCGGGTGGCCGGGCGCCAGCAATTCGGCCTGCGGCTGACCGGGGATCAGCGCCTTGTCGAAGGCGACGCGGGCATAGCGGTCCAACACCGGGTCGCCGCGGCCGATCAACCGGTCGCGTTCCTTCAGGATGGACGGAACACGGGTGATCTCGAAGCGGCCGCGCTCGCGCTCGGCGATGCGCCCACCGAGGGTGGAGAACGCTTCGCGGAAGAAGGCGCCGATGAAATGCGGTTGCAGACGGCGGGCTTGGGCGCGCTCCATCTCCTCGCGGATCGCGGCAACCGCATTCGGGTCCATGCCCTCGGAGGTAAGCTTGCGCTCGGCCACCAGCCGTTCGATGGCAGCGACGTCCACCGCGCCATCGACCTTGCGGAACAGCTCGGCCTTCTTGTCCGGCTGCTCGCCGTAACGGATCGCGTCAACGAGCAGGTCGCGCAGGGCCTGGCCTTCAAATAGTTCGCCGAGCACGTCGTAAACTTTGCCGCCCAGGGCCTTTCGCGCCTCCTCCAGCTTGTCCAGAAGGCGACGATAGACCTCGCCTTCGCGGGTGTTGGTGGCGCAGAGATTCCAGAGATGGCAGATCTCGGTCTGGCCGATGCGATGGATGCGGCCGAAGCGCTGCTCGAGCCGGTTGGGGTTCCAGGGCAGGTCATAGTTGACCATCAGATGCGCGCCGCGCTGGAGGTTCACCCCCTCGCCGGCGGCATCGTTGGCGATCATCACACGGACCACCGGATCGCTGTTGAAGGCGGCGATGGCGGCACGGCGGGCCTCGCGGGCGATCCCGCCGTGAATGACGACGACGGACTGGGCGTCGCCCACGCGGCCACGGATCTTGTCCGCGAGATATTCGAGCGTGTCCTTGGGCTCGGTGAAAATGAGGATTTTCCGGCGCAGGCCCGAGGCCGCGTCGAGCATGATCGGCTCGTCGAGAATGCTTTCGAGCTCGCGCCATTTGGCGTCCTGGCCGGAGAGCTTCAGCCGGAGCGCGCGGGCCTCAAGATCCTTGAGGATCGTGATCTCCGCTTCGAGTTCCATCAGCGTCTGCGCGGCGGTCGCCGAATCGACGATCTTCTCCTCGAGTTCCTCGGCCTCCGCGCCGGGCGCTTCGTCGATCTCGTCGGGATCATAGGCGGGGAGCGCGGGGCCGGGCGTCAGCTTCGCGGTGGCGGTATCGCGCCCGATCCGCTCCTCGCGTAGCCGGTCCTCCAGGCGCTTACGCCGCCGTTCCAGTGAGCGATGGATGGCAGCCGGCGAGGAGGCGAGGCGCCGCTGCAAGATCTGTAGAGCGAAGCCGACATTGTTCCGTCGTGCGCCGTCAGCGTTGCGGTCGGCGCGGTTCATCTCCTCGCGCACATAGGTGGTGACGGCCTGGTAGAGATCGGCTTCCAACGGGGAGAGTTCGTAGCTGGCCGTGTAGGCCCGGCGTTCCGGGAACAGCGGCGTGCCGTCGAAGCGATAGAGTTCCTCCTTGGTGAGCCGCCGCATCATGTCCGAGACGTCGGCCTTGTGGACGCCTTCGCGGAACCGTCCCTCAAAGCGGTCGGCATCCAGAAGCCCCATGAAGAGCTGGAAATCGGCCTCCTTGCCGTTGTGCGGGGTGGCCGACATCAGCAGCAGGTTGCGGGTGCGGGTGCCGAGCAGCTTGCCGAGCTTGTGGCGCTGGGTTTCCTTGACCTCGCCGCCGAAATAGGAGGCCGACATCCGGTGCGCCTCGTCGCAGATCACGAGATCCCATTCTGGCGCGGCGATGAGCTTTGCCTTCAGCTCGTCCGAGCGGGCGGCCATGTCGAGCCGCACGATCAGCCGGTTGCGCTCTGCAAAGGGGTTGCCAGTGACAGAGGCCTCGATCTGATCACGGGTCAGCGCGTCGAAGCGCAGCCCGAACTTCTCGGAGAGTTCGTCCTGCCACTGTTCGACCAGGCTGCCGGGCGCCACGATCAGGCAGCGATCCAGATCACCGCGGATGAGGAGTTCCTTGATCAGCAGCCCCGCCATGATGGTCTTGCCCGCGCCCGGGTCATCGGCGAGGAGGAAGCGGAGCGGCTGGCGGGGCAGCATCTCGCCATAGACCGCAGTGATCTGGTGGGGCAGCGCCTCGATTTGGGAGGCGCTGACGGCCAGATAGGGGTCGAAAAGGTGGGCGAGGCGGATCCGGTAGGCCTCCGATGCCAGCCGAAGCAACCCGCCATCGGCGTCAAAGCCCAGAGCCCGGCCGGCCTCAACGATTTCGAAGGCGGTTTCCTCGCCGCGATAGACGAGACGTTCCGCGACCCGGCCATTGACCCGAAAAACCAGGTTGAGCGCATCTGCCCCAAAGCGCGCGACCTGCACGATCTCGGCGATGCCGCCGCCGTCCAGGCCGCGGAGCCGGGCGCCCGGCTTGATGTCGTCAAATTGTGTCACGGAATGGTCTATAGCGCATTCATGGGCGATCAGTCGCCAGTCGTCCCGATTGCAGCCGGCACCCGGCGCTCGATGGCCGCTTTTCCAGCGAGCAGGGTGGCGAGGCTGGTCGGGTGCTCGCTGTCGTTCTAGAGCGGTAGCCGATCTGTTTGGATTGGAATGGGGTATCCAACCGTGCCGAAATCTGATTCAAGCTGTTTGCCGGGGCTGGGGGCCGGCAGACATGGTGAAGGCTCTTTCGGTTGATCTCCGCACCCGCGTGCTGGCTGCTGTTGCCGGCGGTGCGACCCATCGGGAAGCGGCGGAACGTTTTGGCGTGAGTGCCGCCAGCGTCAGCCGGTGGCGCAGCTTGCTGCGCGAGCGAGGCGATGCCCAGCCAGGTGCGTTGGGTGGCGATCGGCGGTCTGGCCGGATCGAGGCCCAGGCTGATCTGATCCTGCGGCTGCTCGACGAGATGCGCGACGCGACCATCGAGGAGAGATCT
>JAJYTL010000302.1 GCA_021793055.1 Pseudomonadota bacterium | reverse complement strand
TTCCGATCTGAGCCGGTAGCCGGTGAGGAAGAAGTAGGCCGAGCTGATCGGAGAATTGAGGGCGTTGGGGATGGCGAAAGGCACACCCTGTGCGCCCCAGATCGTGCGCACCGCGTCCTCGATTATGAGCGCGAGGCCGAACGTCAAGAGCAAGCTGTAGATGGGATCGGAACGGCCATACATATACCGGATAAGAACGCGCTCGACGATGATGCCGATCACCCCGGCGAGAACGGGACCGACAATCAACGCGCCCCAAAATCCGATATAGGGCGCCAAGCTATACGCCAGATAGGCGCCGATCACCATAAACCCGCCGTGAGCAAAATTGATCACGGAGTTCAAACTGATGATCAACGACAGACCCAACGCCATCAAGGCGTAAAAGGCACCCTGAATCAGCCCATTGAATCCATCAAACAATAAAATTTCCATCCGTTCCCATCCTCCCAAACGGGGCTGCCAAATATTCTGTTGTCAGCAAACTCGCTTGTTCTTTTTATTGGCGGCTGACAGTCGCGGGTCGATAGCCAGGTAATCTCTACTCGACAGTTTTGACTATGTCCATTGGACTCGCTGACCAATCCTGTGATCGCACACCGCGATCACGCAAGGCGCCATCGGAGCGGGACTTGGCCGCCATGCGAAACGGCCTTCCGTCCACGGGAGCGACCAAAGGCCGCGCCCCCGGCAAAAGACACTATCGGCACCCCGAGGGCTTAAAGCCGTTCAGGATGCCGATAGCCGTCCATCACCGATCACATCTTTGACCGACACCAAAGGCCGCTCACGATGTGCCGATGCCAGTCGGCCCGCTTACGCGGGATACGTCATCTTGCAGCCCTTAGCCGCCGGCGACTCCGCCAGCTTCGGCCCGGCAAGCGTCTCCTTGACGTCGAAGAGATCCGGGTACTTCGCGCTGCCGCCATTCACCTCGCCGACGAACTCCGTGATCAGCAACTGGTGGTCGGCCGCACGCCAAGCAACCGGATAGGGCCCAAGCGCCACGTCCGGCGGCAACTCCATGCCCTCGATCGCCTTCGCCACCTTGACGGAATTCAGGCTCTTCGCCTTCGCCGTCGCCATGGCGATGGTTTGCATGGCGACATAGCCGAACCAGCTCCGGGCGCTCGGGGTCTTGGTATAGAGCTTCCGGTACTTCTCGACGAAAGCCGCCACATGGGCGTTGCCCGGCTGCTGCCAGTACCACTCCATGACGCCCCAGCCGGTACGCGCGACCGGCGGAAGGGCCGCCAACGCCTCGAGCTCGGCCAGCGGATAGCCGAAGGCCATCTCCTTGGTCATGCCAAACTGGGTGGCCTGCTTCATCGTGTTGACGAAGTCATCGCCGCCGTTCAGCACACAGCACACGTTCGGCTTCGCTTCCCGGATCTTGATCAGGGCCGAGGTGAAGTCCGTCGTGCCGAGCGGCAACAGCGCGTTGCCAAGCTCCTCGCCGCCATGCTGCTTCAGAATCTTCAGGCAGTTGGCATGCAGGAAGTGGCCCCAAGCGTAGTCGGGGGTGATGAAGTACCACTTCTTGCCGAACTTTTCCATCAAGGTCGCGACCAGCGCGCTGGCGAGCATCCAGGTATCGGAGCAGACCTTGAAGGTCGTCCAGTTGCAATGCGTGCCGGTCACGGAATCGACGTGTCCGCCGGTGTCGACGTAAAGGATGCCCTTGAGGCCGGAGGCGTGCTCGAGCGCGAGCGACACGGCGGACGACACCGAGCCAGAAATGAAATCGACCTTGTTCTGCTCGACGAGCTTATGGAACTTCACTGTCGCCTTGCCGACGTCGGCGGCATCGTCCTCGAGGATGATCTCCACCTTGCGACCGAGCATGCCGCCAGCGGCATTGATCTCGGCAATAGCCATCCGGGCGCCGGCCTGCTCACTGTCGCCCTGCATCGCGTAAGTGCCGGTGAAGGGATCGATGAAGCCGATCTTCACCGGCGTCTCGCCCAGCGCCTTGATGATGTGAGGGCCAACACCAGCGGCAACGCCCGCCGCCGCGGCCGAAGCCAGGACCGAACGACGGCTGATGCGCCGCTTGGCCACAGAGGTCACTACGTCTTTCGCGTCTGTCATCTATTTTCCTCCCGGAAATTCCACTCTTCCGCAGCGTTGACCCGTCCCGGTTGGGAGCGGCGGCGATGCGAAGCGCTTGTTCGTTGTTCGGCCTCTTACGAGACCACGGAGGGGTCACCCCTCCCAGCCCTCGGCCGGAGCGGCGCGAGAGCGCTGCCTACGTTCTGATTATGGTGCCTCCCAAGCTTTTTTATCGGGCCCAATAAGCACTTCCCTCCGAAAAGGTCGGTACCTCTTGAATACCCGTGTGGCACTCTATCGTCCCATGCTGGGACGCGCAACAGTTTCGATCCGCCAAGCGAACACCCTGTGAAACCCTCCGCGCCCGGCATTTACGCCTCCCGCCGGCTGTCCTCCAGGGAGGTTTTTTTGCCGCGCCCCTGCCCACCCGGGGCAAGATGTATTAACATTCCCCGGCGAGGCGGAGTCGGGGCACGAGCCCCTTTTAGACCAAGGAGTTTTGGACGATGGGCGCGGACTTGATGGATTACGCCCATATGGCTTTGGAAGCCTTGCGGCGGGTTCCGAAGATGGCTCTTGAGCGGGTCGCGGAAGATGGGCTGCCCGGCAACCACCATCTCTATATTTCGTTTCTTACCCACGCCGACGGTGTGGATTTGCCGGCCTTCCTGCGCCAGCGCTATCCCGACGAAATGACCATCGTCCTGCAGCACCAGTATTGGGGTTTGGAGGTAACGGAGGACCGTTTCGCCGTCACCCTGGCGTTCAACGGCCGCCAGGAGCGGATGGTCGTTCCCTTCGCCGCGGTCACCGCGTTTTCCGATCCCAGCGTGCCGTTCGGCCTGCAATTTCGCGAACCCACCGAGGAGACCGCCGCCGAAACGCCGGAAGGCGCGGCCGAGCCGCCCCCATCCAAGGCACCTGAGGCATCCGAAACCGCGGCCCCGGACAACCGACCTGGCGACCGTAAGACCGGCGAGGTCGTCGCGCTCGACCAGTTCCGTAAGAAGTAGGCCGATCCGCGGCCGTACGGGCATCCCCAAAGCGGCAAGACCGGACAACGAAGGCGTCGTCTTATCGGCCATGGCATAGGCCGCGCATCTGTTCGCGCTCCGATCTGGCGGCGTGCAATCCAATTGCTTAGACTGCACGCCGATTCGGGTGTGGAGGCAAACATGGCTAAGACAAGAACTTCCGGTGTAACCACGGCGAAAGCGGCGACCAAGACGCGGCTCGAATCCGATTCCATGGGTCAGGTCTCGGTACCGGCCGACCGTTACTGGGGCGCGCAAACCGAGCGCAGCCGCAATAACTTCCGGATCGGCGGCGAGCGCATGCCCGACCCGTTGATCCGCGCCTTCGCGATCATCAAGCTCGCGGCGGCCCGGGCGAACATGACCCTCGGCGTGCTGCCGCAGCGCATCGGCCGCGCAATCATCCGCGCCGCCGAGGAAGTGCGCGACGGCCAGCACACGGCGGAATTTCCGCTCGTGATCTGGCAGACCGGCTCCGGCACCCAGACCAACATGAACGTGAACGAGGTCATCGCCAACCGCGCCATCGAGATGCTTCGCGGCACGCTCGGCTCCAAGCGACCGGTTCATCCCAATGATCACGTCAATTGCAGCCAGTCCTCGAACGACACATTTCCAACCGCCATGCACGTGGCGACGGCCGAAGAAATCAACAATCGTCTTCTGCCTGCGCTGACCCATCTAAAGCAGGCGCTCGATCGCAAGGCCCGCGCCTTCAACGGCGTCGTCAAGATCGGCCGCACCCACCTTCAAGACGCGACGCCGCTCACTCTCGGGCAAGAATTTTCCGGCTATGCCGCCCAAATCGGCAACGGCATCGAACGCGTGCGGGCAACGCTGCCGCACCTCTATCGGCTCGCCCAGGGCGGCACCGCCGTCGGCACCGGGCTGAACGCGCCGCGCGGCTTCGCCGAGCGCGTCGCCCGGGAAATCGCCAAGCTGACGCGGCTCCCCTTCAAGACCGCCGAGAACAAGTTCGAGGCCTTGGCCGCCCACGACGCGCTGGTCGAAGCCTCCGGCGCCTTGAACGTGCTGGCCTGCAGCCTGATGAAAATCGGCAACGACATCCGCCTGCTCGGCTCCGGCCCGCGGGCCGGCCTCGCCGAACTTCAGTTGCCCGAGAACGAGCCCGGCTCCTCGATCATGC
>JAJYTL010000007.1 GCA_021793055.1 Pseudomonadota bacterium | reverse complement strand
AATCCGCTGCTGGTGGAGGGCCAGATCCACGGCGGCATCGCCCAGGGCGCGAGCCAAGCGCTGTTCGAGGCCCTGGTCTACGACGCCGGCAGCGGCCAGCTCCTCACCGGCTCGTTCATGGATTACGCCATGCCGCGCGCCGACGACCTGCCGAGCTTCCGCGTCGGCGCCAACGAGGTGCTGGCCAAGAGTAACCCGCTCGGCATCAAGGGGGCCGGCGAATCCGGCACCGTCGGGGCGCTGCCGGCGGTGATCAATGCCGTGGTCGACGCGCTTTCCGTCTACGGCATCCGTCATATCGACATGCCGACCACGCCGGAAAACGTCTGGCGCGCGATTCAGGCGGCCAAGGCGGCAAAAACGTGAGGTTTTTCAGGCCATTTTGCGGACATAGTTAATTTGGTCTCGCCCGGCGCCCCGGTATCGGGGTAACGTATTGTTCAGATTTGGCGCGTATCAACGGGGGGCTATGCTCGGGGGAAAGTTCGGCCGTATCGTAGGCGGTGCCTGTATCGCCTTTTTCATCTCCGTGGGTTCGGCTGCGGCGATTCCGTGCGTCCCCTATGCCCGCGATATCACAGGCGTTTCGTTGTTCGGCAATGCCTGGACCTGGTGGCACCGGGCGAGCGGCCGTTATGCCCGCGGCATGCGGCCGAAGGTCGGCGCCATCCTGGTTTTTCGCAAGACCTCGCGGCTGCATTTTGGCCATGTCGCGGTGGTGAGCCAGGTCATCAACCGGCGTCTGATCCGCGTCGATCAGGCGAACTGGAACACCCGCGGCCGGGTCGAGCACAACGTTCTGGTGCGCGACGTCTCGCCGCGCAACGATTGGCATGAGGTCCGCGTCTGGTATCGGCCGTCCGATAGCTTCGGCAAGGCCGCGTATGCCACCTATGGATTCATCTATCCGCACCGGCCGCCGCGCCGCTCGATGCGCGCAAGTCTCCCCCATCGCGACCGCGATTTTCGCGGCTGAATGGCGCTTTTCCGATAATTTTCGCCGGCCCGATAATTTTCGCAGGTTTGCGCTTGGGGTTCCGGCGCGCCGCCAGCCCGGCGTTTGCCCCGGCCTTCGCCCTGGCCTTCGCCCTGGCCTTCTCACGGGGCCGCGGAAAGGACTGGTGCTGCCGGTAGGAATTGAACCTACGGCCTCTCCCTTACCAAGGGAGTGCTCTACCCCTGAGCTACGGCAGCGGATCGCGAGGCGGCGGCACCCTGCCATATCGGCCGGGCCTCCGCAAGTGCGAGCGGGGTCTTTGGCGCACGACTTGAGCGCGCGCCGCTTTCATCGCATTTTGAGATGCATGGGGAAAGAGGATTCCGCATGATTTCGGATGGCAAAGACGGCCCCGCCGCTCGCACCGAGCGGCTGGCCGAGGCCTTGCGCGCCAATCTGCGGCGCCGCAAGGCGCAGGTCCGCCGCCGCGCCGGCGACGCCGCGCCAAGGCCCAAGATATCCGACGCGATTTCCGCCGAGGCCTCGATCGAGGCCGTACCCAAGGGCGCGGACGAGGATAGCTAGCACGTCCGAGACATGCGAGGACCCCCTGGGGCGCTTGCCTCGGCCGGAATGGGGGTTTGCCAGGCTGGGGCGGCCGGGTTAAAAACCCTCGCCAAGCGTCAACGATCGGATCACTGCGACGGGCATGGACAAGATTCGCATTCAAGGCGGCCGGCCGCTCGCCGGCAGCGTCAAGATCGGCGGCGCCAAGAACGCGGCGCTGCCGCTGCTGACGGCCAGTCTCCTGACCGAGGAGACGCTGCGACTCGGCAACGTGCCGCGGCTCGCCGATATCGAGACGCTGTGCGCCCTGCTCGGCCAGCACGGGGTGCGCATCGAGAACGTCGAGCCGACGGGCGAGGGTGCCTTGGGCGGCCGCACGGTGCTGCTGACCGCGGGCGAGATCTCGAATTTCCAGGCGCCCTACGATCTGGTGCGCAAGATGCGGGCCAGCGTCCTCGTGCTCGGACCCTTGCTCGCCCGCTTCGGCGAGGCCGACGTGTCGCTGCCGGGCGGCTGCGCCATCGGTCCGCGGCCGGTCAATCTGCATATCGACGCGCTGCGCCGGCTTGGCGCCGAGATCGCGATCGAGGGCGGCTATATCCGTGCCCGCGCGCCGCAGGGGCTCAAGGGCGCCGAAATCCATTTTCCCATCGTCTCGGTCGGCGCGACCGAGAACCTGCTCATGGCGGCGAGCCTCGCCGATGGCGAGACGGTGCTGGAAAACGCCGCCCGCGAGCCCGAGATCACCGATCTCGCGCAATGCCTGGTCGCCATGGGGGCGGAGATCGAGGGCATCGGCGGCGACCGGCTGGTGGTTACCGGCAAGCCGCGCCTCTCGGGCGCCAGCTACGACGTGATGGCGGACCGCATCGAAACCGGCACCTATGCCATCGCGGCGGCGATCACCGGCGGCGAGCTCGAGCTTCTCGGCGCGCGCGGCGATTACGTCGAATCCCTGATCGAGGTGCTGAACGCGGCCGGGGTCCCAGTCGAGACCACGGCGCGCGGCCTCAAGGTCAAGCGCAACGGCGGCATCCGGGGGGTCGACGTGATGACCCAGCCCTTCCCCGGCTTTCCCACCGACATGCAGGCGCAGATCATGAGCCTGATGACCACCGCCTCGGGCGCCGCGATGATTACCGAGACGATTTTCGAGAACCGCTTCATGCATGTCCCCGAGCTCGCGCGGATGGGCGCCAATATCACCGTGCATGGCGCCTCCGCCCTGGTGCGCGGCGTGCCGCGCCTCAAGGGCGCGCCGGTGATGGCGACCGATCTCCGGGCCTCGGTCTCGCTGGTTCTCGCCGGCCTTGCCGCCGAGGGTGAAACCGTGGTCAGCCGGGTCTATCATCTTGATCGCGGCTACGAGCGCATCGAGGAAAAGCTCGCCGCCTGCGGCGCGGTGATCGAACGGGCGAAGGACTAGGCGATGGCGGCAAAGGCGAAGGCGGAAACCGCGCCGCTCAAGTTCCGCGCCGAGGACGCGGAGGACCTGGCGGTGATCGCGGCCTGCATCCAGGACGCGGTGGTGCGCAAGTGCGACATGAGCTATCTGCCACGCGAGCACC
Organism: Pseudomonadota bacterium; assembly: GCA_021793055.1. Classification (GTDB taxonomy): domain Bacteria; phylum Pseudomonadota; class Alphaproteobacteria; order Ferrovibrionales; family Ferrovibrionaceae; genus JAJYTL01. The sequence continues at coordinate 22,048 of JAJYTL010000007.1, read as the reverse complement.
GCTTCGCTATGGTGCTGAACCGCTATTGCTGGGAACGCGAGGTTCGGCTGCGCCGCGGCGCCGGCGCCCGCACCCGCGCCGGCCTGCATTTCGAGGGCGTACTCAAGGTCGAGACGCGCGGCTTTCGCGATCTCGCGGCGGAAACCCCGCTTGAGCTTCTCACCATCGTTTGCGAAACCGGCACCGACGGCGCGGCGACGCTGTTCCTGCCGTTCGCCGGCGGCACCGAAATCCGGCTCCATGTCGAGGCCATCGACGGCTATCTCGCCGATCTCGGGCCGGCCTGGAAGACCGTGAACAAACCCTCCCATCCGGTGGCCGCGGTCGAGCCGCCGCGCCGGACGCGAAAGTAGATCATGGCGGATATCGAAGACCCGCTCGTCATCGCCCTGCCCAAGGGCCGCATTCTGGCCGAGGCGCTGCCCTTGATGATCAAGGCCGGCGTCGAACCCGAGCCCGAGTTCCACGATCCCGATTCGCGGCTGCTGCGCTTCCGCACCAATCATCCCGGGATCGTGCTGATCCGGGTGCGTTCCTTCGACGTCGCGACCTTCGTCGCCTTCGGCGCGGCCGAGATCGGCATCGCCGGCAACGACGTGCTGATGGAGTTCGGCTATTCCGAGATCTACGCGCCGCTCGATCTCGGCATCGGCCATTGCCGGCTGGTGGTGGCGGAGCCGGCGAGCCTCGGCGCCGCCGATAATCCGGCGCGCTGGAGCCATGTTCGCGTCGCGACAAAATATCCCCAGATCACCCACGCGCATTTCGCGGCGCGCGGCGTGCAGGCGGAATGCATCAAGCTCAACGGCGCGCTCGAACTGGCGCCGAGCCTCGGCCTGTGCCGGCGCATCGTCGATCTGGTGGCGACCGGCGAGACGCTGCGCGCCAACGGCCTGGTGCCGGTCGAAACCATCGCCGAGATTTCGTCGCGCCTGATCGTCAACCGCGCGGCGCTGAAGACTCGGCCGCAGGAGATCGGCGAGGTGATCGATCGTTTCCGCGAGGCCGTCGATGGTGCATAGGTTCAACGCCGACGATTCCGGCTTCGCCGCGGAATTCGCCGCCTTCGTCGCAACCGAGCGCGAAGCCGCCGAGACGGTCGATCAGACGGTCGCCGAAATCGTCCTCGACGTGCGCAAGCGCGGCGACCGCGCGCTCTACGACTACACGCGCCGCTTCGACAAGTTCGACGCCGCGGCGACCGGCCTCGCCGTTACCGGGGCCGAGATCGAGCGGGCGCTCGGCCGCTGCGCGCCCGAGGTGCTGGCCGCGCTCGACACCGCGGCCGCGCGGATCGCCGCCTTTCACCGCCGCCAGACGCCGCCCGACGATCGCTTCACCGACGCCGACGGCGTCGAGCTCGGCTACCGCTGGACGCCGATCGAGGCGGTCGGGCTTTACGTGCCGGGCGGTTCCGCGGCCTATCCCTCCTCCGTGCTAATGAACGCAATCCCGGCGCGGCTCGCGGGCGTGCCGCGCCGCGTCATGGTGATGCCGACGCCGCAGGGCGAGATCAATCCGCTGGTCCTGGCGGCGGCGAAGCTCGCCGGCGTGACCGAGATCTATCGTGTCGGCGGTGCCCAGGCGGTCGCGGCGCTGGCCTACGGCACCGAGAGCATCCGCCCGGTGGACAAGATCTTCGGGCCCGGCAACGCCTATGTGGCGGCGGCGAAGCGCCAGGTCTTCGGCACCGTCGGCATCGATCTCATCGCCGGCCCGTCGGAAATCCTGGTGGTCGCCGACGCCGCCAACGATCCGGCGTGGATCGCCGCCGATCTGTTGAGCCAGGCCGAGCACGACCCGGCGGCGCGCTCCGTGCTGATCACCGACGACGCCGATTTCGCCGCGGCGGTGGCAGCGGCGATCGAGGCCGAGCTGGCCGAGCTTGCGCGCGGCGACATCGCGTCCGCGAGCTGGCGCCGGCACGGCGCCATCGTCGTCGTCCGCGATCTCGATCAGGCGCCGGCCCTGGTCGATCGCATCGCGCCCGAGCATCTCGAACTCGCGGTCGCCGAGCCCGAGCGCCTCGCCGCCCAGGTGCGCCATGCCGGCGCCATCTTCCTCGGCCGTCATACGCCGGAGGCGATCGGCGATTACGTCGCCGGCCCGAACCACGTGCTGCCGACCTCGGGCGCGGCGCGCTTCTCGTCGGGCCTCTCGCTGCTTGATTTCCTCAAGCGGACGACCTTGGTGAAGTGCGACGCGGCAAGCCTCGCCCGCATCGGTCCCGCGGCGGTCGCCCTGGCCGAGGCCGAGGGCCTCGGCGCCCACGCCCGATCGGTCGCGATCCGCAGCAACCAGGTCTGACCGCGAGGCCCCGCCGGTGGCCGACACGGATCGCATCGCGGAAATCACCCTCGACGAGGCCTCGATCGCCCGCCGCGGCCCCGATGTCGAGCACGAGCGCCGCGTCGCGATCTTCGATCTGCTGGAACAGAATTTCTTCGCCCCCGCCGGCATTGCCGCCGGACCCTATCGCCTGCGGCTTTTGATCGAGGAGAACCGACTGGTCTTCGACATCCGCAATGCGGAAGATCAGCCGATGCGCCGGATCGGCCTCGCCTTTTCCACCTTCCGCCGCATCATCAAGGACTACGCGCAGGTCTGCGACACCTATTACGCGGCGATCAAGACGGCGCCCTTGTCCCGCATCGAGGCGATCGACATGGGCCGGCGCGCCATGCACGACGAGGGCTCGCAGCTTCTGCAGGCCCGCCTCAAGGGCAAGATCGAGGTCGATAGCGAAACCGCGCGACGGCTCTTCACCTTGCTCTGCGCCATGCAGCAGCGGCGTTGACGGCGGCTCGGGGGCGAACATGCGACGGTCGCCGAGCAGCGTGCTTTTCGCCTGCACCCTGAACAGCATCCGCTCGCCGATGGCGGAGGCGATCGGCAAGCACCTCTTCGGTCACCGCATCTATTTCGATTCGGTCGGCGTCAAGGCCGAGCCTATCAATCCCTTCGTCGTCCAGGTGATCGACGAGATCGGCATCGACCTCAGCCGCCACGAGCCGAAGTCGTTCGACGATCTTGAGGATTATTCCTTCGACGTGATCGTCACCCTGAGTCCGGAGGCGCATCATCGGGCGATCGAGCTGACCCGCACCATCGCCGCGGAGGTCGAGTTCTGGCACACCTTTGACCCGTCGCTGGTGCAAGGATCGCGCGAGGTCGTGCTCGACGCCTTCCGCGAGGTGCGGGACGGTTTGACGCGCCGCATCAAGGCGCGCTTCGGCAGCGGGCCGCAGGGCAGCGTCTGAGAGCGGCCCCCGGCAAGCGCGCGAGGGGGCGGGGCGCGGCGAAATTCCTTGACCTCGGGCGTCCTGCGCCACATGTTCCAGGGCGCGATGGGACTGCCGGAAAGAGGGTGAATGGCCAAAGAAGAACTTATCGAGTTCCCGGGTACCGTGATCGAACTCCTGCCGAACGCCATGTTTCGCGTCAAACTTGAAAACGACCGCGAAGTTCTTGCCCATACCTCGGGCAAGATGCGCAAGAACCGTATCCGCGTCCTGGCTGGCGACAAGGTAATGGTCGAAATGACCCCTTACGACTTGACCAAGGGGCGGATCACGTTTCGCTACAAGTAAGAGAACCCGTGGGCCGCGAACGGATGCCGGCGCTGGTTCTGGCTTCGGCGAGCCCACGCCGCCTCGACCTTCTCCGCCGTATCGGCATCGTCCCCGATGCCGTCGATCCTCCGGATATCGACGAAACTCCGAACCGCAGCGAGTTGCCGCCGGCCTTGGCGCGCCGCCTCGCGGCCGAAAAGGCGCGCGCCGTCCTGGCGCGCCATGCCGGCGCCTTCATCCTTGCCGCCGATACGGTGGTCGCCTGCGGCCGCCGCGTGCTGCCGAAGCCCGAGACCGAAGCCGAAGCGCGGCGCTGCCTCACGCTTCTTTCCGGCCGCCGCCATCGCGTCCATAGCGGCATCGCGGCGATCGCGCCGGACGGCCGCGCCGTGGTGCGCCTCGTCACCACCGCCGTCACCTTCAAGCGCCTGAGCGAGACCGAGATCGCCGCCTATCTGCAAAGCGGCGAATGGGCCGGCAAGGCCGGCGGCTACGCCATTCAAGGCATGGCCGGGGCGCTGATCCGCGCCGTCAACGGCTCCTGCTCCAACGTCGTCGGCCTGCCGCTCAGCGAAACCGCCGCGATCCTGTCGGGCCTCGGTTTCCCGGTGTGGCGATGCGCCGCGACATCCTGATCGATTCTGGGCCGATCGAGACCCGCGTCGCCTTTCTCGACGACGGCCGCCTGAGCGGCCTTGCGGTGGAAAACCGCGCCGCGCCCGAGGCCGGGGCGGCTATGACGGGAACCGTCTGGCTCGGCCGCGTGCTTCGGGTGGTGTCCGGCATCGCCGGCGCATTCGTCGAAATCGGCTTGCCCAAGGCGGGCTTCCTCGGCGCGCGCGACGCCGCCGCGCTCGGCGCGGACGCGGCCGGCCCGGGCGCCGGCGCCGAGACGATCGCGAAGCGGGTGCGCGAGGGCGACGCGCTGATCCTGCAGGGCCGCAAGGCGCCGCAGGGCGAGAAGGGCGTCAAGCTGACCGCCGATATCGCCTTGCCGGGGCGGTATCTCGTCCACACGCCGCGAAGCCCAGGCGTCAAGTTTTCCAACCGCATCGCGGATGCGGTGGAACGGACCCGGCTCGCGGTGGCGCTCGGCGATCTCGGTGCTGCCGGCTTCATTCTCCGCACCCAGGCTTGCGGCGCCTCAGCCGCGGAAATCGCGGCCGAGGCCGCGGCGCTGATGCGCCAGTGGCAGGCGATCGCGGCCGCCGCCAAGGCTGCCGCCGCGCCGGCCGAGCTTTGGCGCGACGCGCCGCTCGCGCTGCGCAGCCTGCGCGATCATCTCACGCCCGACGTTGCCGCGGTCTGGTTCGATGACCGCGCCGCCTTGGCGGAAGCGCGCCGCTTCGCCGAGGCGGCCGGCCTCGGCGGCATCGATCGTCTCGGCCGCCACGAAGGCCCGGCGCCGCTGTTCGAGCACTATGGCGTCGAGGCCGAGATCGAGCGCGCGCTGGCCCCCGAAGTGGCGTTGGCCTCGGGCGGGCGCATCGCCATCGAGACGACGCGGGCGCTGACCGCGATCGACGTCGATTCCGGCGCTTACGCCGGCGGCGCCGATCTCGAGGCGACGGCGCTGCGCGTCGATCTCGAGGCGGCGGCGGAAATCGCCCGCCAGATCCGCCTGCGCAATCTCGGCGGCATCGTCGCGATCGATTTCATTCCGCTGAAGGAGGCGGCGAACCGCGCGCGGCTGCTCGCCGCCTTGCGCGCCGGCCTCGCCCATGATGCCGCGCCGACCCGCCTTTTCGGCTATTCGGCGCTCGGCCTGGTGGAGCTCACCCGCCGCCGCCAGGGCCCGCCCTTGGCCGAGATTCTGGTCGAGCCCTGCCCGGCCTGCGCCGGCGCCGGGCTGACGCCGAAAGCCGCGACCATCGCCGCGGCGGCGCTGCGCCGGGGCGCCGTGGAAGCCCGCGCCAATCCCGGCCGGCCGCTCGCGATCTCGGCCGCGCCCGAGGTGATCGCGATCATCGAAGCGGCCGGCGGGACGGCGCTTCTCGCCCGGCTGTTCGGCGTTCGCGTCGATCTTCGCGCCGACGCGGCGGCGCGAAGCCGCTTCGATATCCGTTCGGGGTGAAACCGATGACCGACGACGACGCGAAATCGCCGCGGGCAAAGGCCGCCGCCAACGGCCGCCCGCCCTGCCCGATCTGCGGCGCCAAGATGACGCCGGCCTTCCGGCCGTTCTGCTCGGCCCGCTGCCAGGATGTCGACCTGCACCGCTGGCTTTCCGGCGGCTACGCCATCCCGGCCCGGCCCGAGGACGACGACGACGAAGCCGACCGCCCGCCGCCGCCCGAGACGGAGAGCTGAGCGGCCCGAACGGCCGCGCCATCGCCTCGGCTGGCGGCGCGGATTCGCGAGCCCGAACGGCGCGGCCGCGCGCCGATCTTGCGCTGGACAAGCGGGCGGCAATTCTTCTATATACCGGCGGCGCTGCCGCGCTTGCCGCGCGGATGGCCATGCCCAGGTAGCTCAGTTGGTAGAGCAGCGGACTGAAAATCCGCGTGTCGGTGGTTCAAATCCGCCCCTGGGCACCACGCACCCCCAAATCCCCATGAGATCGCTTGCCCGTGCCGATTTCGGTGCCACGGGCCGGCCGACCCCCGATGGGGCTCGCCCGTATTCACGACCATCTAGCCATAGCTATAATAATTGCCGCTGCTTAGCCATTCACTGGTCGAAGCGCGATCATGGCCACGACAATGTCCCAGGAGCAGATGCGCGCCGCCGCGTCCGGCTGCACGCGATATCGGCCCCTGAGGCCTATCGCCAATGCCGTTTCGGCCAATGGTATTACGCCAAGGGCCGCGCGACGCTCGCCGGCCACCCGCGTTTCACCGAGGTCGAGGCCGAGCACAGACGCATGCATCGGTCGGCGGCCAGCCTGCTGCGGGCGTCCATGAACGGCACGCCGATTTCGTTGGCGGACCATCAGCGCCTCGTTACCGCGATGAAGCGCACGAGACTTGAGATCCAGAGCCTGAAGCGCGGGATCGAAGTCTCGCTCTATAACATCGATGTCTTGATCGGCGTGCCCGGGCGGCTCGAAATGCTGACCCGCCTGCGCGAGCAGCGCGAATTGGTGCGGCGCGCGGTGCATCCCTGCTGCGTCGCGATGTTAGACATCGACCGCTTCAAATCGATCAACGATACCTATGGCCACCCCACCGGCGACTGCGTCCTGGTCGCCATCGCCCACTACATCCAGGTGCATCTGCGGCCTTACGACATGATCTTCCGCTATGGAGGCGAGGAGTTTCTGTTGTGCCTGCCCGACGCGGATATCGAGATCGGGTGCGAGATCTGCGACCGCTTGCGCTCCGAAATGGCGACCCTCGCGCACCACGTCAACGGCGGTCCGCCGTTCCAGGTCACCTTGTCGGTCGGCCTCGCCATGATCGAGGCGGATATCTCCGTCGAGGAGGCGATCGATCATGCCGATCGTGCCTTGCTCGCGGCCAAGGCCGCGGGGCGCAACCGCGCCACGGTTTGGGAGCCCAGCCTGTCGCAGAATCAAGCCGCGGAAGGTCGTTAGCGGCTGCGCTGCGGCAGGCGATCCCGACCGCAGCGCTCGGCTGCCGGCATGTCTCGGTCGCGAGCCGCGACAGGCTATGTTAAAGTCATAAGAAACAGATAGGAGAGGCGTCCATGTTGGAAACTACCATCGCCGGCAGCCTGCCGAAGCCGGCCTGGCTGGCCAAGCCGCAAGTCCTGTGGGCGCCCTGGGCGGTCGAGGGCGCGGCGCTCGAGGAGGCGAAGCACGACGCCGTCCTGGTGGCGCTGAAGGAGCAAGAGCGGGCCGGCATCGATATCGTCACCGACGGCGAGCAGGGCCGGCAGCATTTCGTGCATGGCTTCCTGGTCAATCTCGCCGGCATCGACGTCGCCAAGCGCAAGACCATCGGGATCCGCGCCGACCGCTATCAGGCGGAATGCCCGACCGTGACTGGCGCCATCCGCCGCCGCGGCTCGGTGCACGGCAAGGAGGTGGCGATCGCCCGCGCCTTCACCGAGCGCAAGCTGAAATTCACCCTGCCTGAGACGATGAACATCGCCGATACCGTCGCCGACGAGCATTACGGCGACCGGGTGAAGCTCGCCTTCGCCTTGGCCGAGGCGCTGAACGAGGAGGCGCTGGGGCTGGAGAAGCTCGGCGCCGACGTCATCCAGTTCGACGAGCCGGCCTTCAACGTCTATATGGACGAGGTGCGCGAATGGGGCGTCGCGGCGCTGGAGCGCGCTGCCGCCGGCCTCAAGTGCAAGACCGCGGTGCATATCTGCTACGGCTACGGCATCAAGGCCAATATCGATTGGAAGGCGACGCTCGGCAACGAATGGCGGCAATACGAGCAGACCTTTCCCTATCTCGCGCGCAGCCGTATCGATCAGATTTCGCTCGAATGCATCAATTCCCATGTGCCGATCTCGCTCATGGGCCTGTTGAAGGGCAAGGACGTCATGGTCGGCGCCATCGATGTCGCCAACGATCGCGTCGAAACCGCTGAGGAAGTGGCGGCGACGCTGCGCCGGGCGCTGGAATTCGTCACGCCCGAGCACATGCTGGGCTGCACCAATTGCGGCATGGCGCCGATGGCTCGCGACATCGCCTATGCCAAGCTCGCGTCGCTCGCCGGCGGCGCCGCGCTTTTGCGCAAGGAGCTTGGCATCAAGGCTTAAGGCGGCGCTTGGGGCCGGCGTCTAGAGATAGCGCTCGCCGGCCTCGCGGATGAAGCCTGGCGCGTCGCCCTGCCAGACGATCTGGCCGTGCTCCAGCAGGTAGATGCGGTCGGAATGCTTGAGTGCGAAGGTGACGTTCTGCTCGCCCAGGACGAGCGTGATCTTAGTCTCCTTGCGCAGCACCTCGAGCGCCTGCGAGATGTGATCGAGCACCACCGGCGCCAGGCCCAGCGTCGGCTCGTCCAGGATCAGAAGCCGCGGCTTCATCATCAGCGCGCGGCCGATGGCGAGCATCTGCTGCTCGCCGCCGGACAGCGTGCGCGCGGTCTGCTTGCGCCGCTCGCCCAGGACCGGGAACAGCTCGAACAGCCAGGCGAGCTCCCTCTCCAGCTCCGCCTTCGGCAGCCGCTGGCCGCCGAGGCCGAGGTTCTCCGCCACCGTCATGTCGCCGAACAGTTCGCGCGATTCCGGGCATTGCACGATGCCGCCGCGGGCGATCGCGCCGGGGGTGCGGCCGTGCTGCGAGCGGCCGTCCCAGGCGATGTCGCCGCCATAAGGGACGAAGCCCGAGATGGCGTTGAAGAGCGTCGTCTTGCCGGCGCCGTTCAGACCGACAATGGAAACGAACTCGCCCTCGTGGACCTCGAAGCCGACCTTATCCAGGGCCTGCGCCTTGCCGTAATGGACCGAGATTGCCTGGACCGAAAGCAGCGGCTTGGCGCTTTCCGCCACCGCCATCGCCGTGGTCTTGATCACCGGCTCGTCCAGCGAGCCGCCGAGATAGACCGAGCGCACCTTGGCATTGCTCATCACCTCGTCGGGGTCGCCCTCGGCGATCTTCTGGCCGACATACATGGCGAGGACGCGGTCGACCAGGGCGCGCACGCCCTTGACGTTGTGATCGACCAGCATCACCGCGCGGCCCTCGCTGCGGAAGGTCGCGATCAGGTCCGAGAAGGCGTGCATTTCCGGCGCCGTGAGGCCGGCGAAGGGCTCGTCGATCAGCAGCACCTTGGGATCGCGGGCGATCGCCTTGGCGAGCTCGAGGCGCCTGAGGTCGGCGAACGGGAGCGTGTCCGGCAGCTGGTTGGCGACCTCGGCGAGGCCGACGCGGGCCGCGATGTCGCGCGCCTTGGCCTCGACTTGTGGGTCGGCGATCAGCCGCACGAGCGAATCCGGCAGCAAGGCGAGCATGATGTTTTCCAGCACCGTTTGGCGATGCAGCGGGCGCGAATGCTGAAAGACGATGCTGAGGCCCTGTTTCGCGATCCGGTGTGGCGCCCAGCCGGTGATGTCGACGTCGTCGAGCAGCACCTTTCCGGAATCCGGCCGGACGATGCCCATGACCAGGCTCATAGTGGTGGACTTGCCGGAACCGTTCGGCCCGATGAGGCCGAGGATCTCGCCCGGCCTGATCGAGAAACTGACCTTGTCGACGGCGACCAGGCCGCCGAAACGCTTGCTAAGGCCCTCGGCCTTGAGAAGGCTCACAGCCCTGCCCTCCGCTTCAACACCGCTCCGAGAAAGCCGTCCGGCACGAACAGCAGCACCAGAAGCGCCACCGTGGCAACGACGAAATTGCTGAGCTCGCCGATCGGGCGGAGCAGCTCGCCGGCGACGATGAGGAAGATCGCGCCGAGCGCGCCGCCGATGATCGTGCGTCGCCCGCCCAGTACCGCGGCGATGATGATCTGGATGGCGACCGCGAGGTCGACCACCGTGTTCACCGAGGCGGTGCCGAGATAGAAGATCATCAGCGCGCCGGCGAGGCCCGAGAAGAACGCGCTCAGGCAGAAAGCGAACAGCTTGTGCTTGGTGATGTTGAAGCCCATCGCCTGGGCCGCGATCGGGTCCTGGCCGGTGGCCTGGAGGATGAGGCCGAGCGGCGATCGCGACACCGCGAACAAGATGCCGCCGCTGATCAGCATGAAGACCAGCGCGTAATAGTAGTTCGCGTCGGTGCTGATCGAGAGCACGTCGGGCACGGCGAGGCCGATCTCGCCGCCGGTCGAGCCCGCGAAGATGACGATGAACTGCAGCAGAAGCAGTACCGCGACCAGCGTCATCAGGCCGAAATAGGGGCCGCGCAAGCGCAACGCCGGCAGCGCCAGGGCGACGCCACCGACCACGGCGATGGCGGCGCCGGCGATGACGCAGAGCCACATTGGCAGCGGGGTGTAGGAATTGAGCATGCCCGCGCCGTAGGCGCCGAGCCCGATCAGGAATGTGGGGCCGAAGTTGACCTCGCCCGCGTAGCCGAAAAGGAGGTCCCACGACATGGCGAAGACGCCGAAGTAATAGGCCATGGTGAGGACGCCGAGGATATAGCCGGAGGCCTTGATCGGCAGGATCGCCATGAAGGCGATGGCGACGACGGTAATCCAGAAACGGTAGGACCGGAGAAACTTCGACATCGGCTCTTTCGCTTGTTCGCTTGAGGGCGGGGGCTTTCGCGGCTCGGTTTGCTTTCCGCGGCGCGTCTCAGCGCCGGCCGAAAAGGCCTTGCGGTCGGAGATAGATGACGATGATCAGCATGAACAGCGCCGGCAGCGTGCGGTATGACGGATCGCTGAGATAGGCAGTCAGGGTCTCGATGAAGCCGATGATATAGGCGGCGAGCAGCGAGCCGGGCACGCTGCCCAGGCCGCCGAGAATGACGATGATGAAGGCGCTTGCCGTGAGGTCGCCGACATTGGTCGGGCTCGCGCCGATGAAGGTCGCGAGCAGCACGCCGGCGAGCCCGGCGAGCAGCCCGTAGAGGCCCCAGACCAGGCGGTGGATGGACGACAACTCGAAGCCCAGCAGCGAGACCCCGCGCGGGTTGATCGAGGCGGCGAGGATCGCCTTGCCGAAGCGCGTCTTGTTGACGAAGAACCACAGGCCGAGGATGACGAGCCACGAGACCACGCCGATGGCGAGTTCGTTGGTCGGCGTGTGCACGCCGAAGACGTTGGTTATGCCGGGCACCAGCCGCGGCACCGAAATCGGATTGGAGCTGAAGATATAGGCCAGCATCTCCTGGATCATGATGCCCCAGAGCAGCGTCGCGGTCAGGATGAAGATCTCCTTTTCCTCCGCCGGGATGCGGCGTGAGCGCTCGATCGGGGAAACCACCAGGTAATAGGTGAGGTAGGCCATGACGATGCCGGCGAGGATGCCGACGAGACAGGCCGGATAGACGCCGAGGCCAAGGTTGGCGCCCATGTACCAGGCGACCATGGCGGCAACCACGAGGATGCCGCCATGCGCCAGATTCAGCACTCCGGACACGCCGAAGATAATGGTGAAGCCGATCGCGCCCAAAGCGTAGAGTGAACTGATGACGAATCCATCGACAAGGATTTGCATAACAAGCGTCATCGAGAACTCCCGGTTTGAACGCGATCGGCTGTCGGTCTTGAGTTGCGATTGCTCAGCTAAAGACTACTTCTTCGGCTTCAGCCACTTCGGCAGGATCGGCTTCGCCGTCGCGGCATGGGTCGGCCAGATGATCTTCTGCTGGCCGTCCTGCCACTGAATGGCGACGCCGGTCACGTAGCCCTTGCCGAACTTGAAGCCGTGGGCGTACTTGGCGGTGCGGCCGTAGAACTGCTCGCGGCCGATGGTGCCGACGTAGTTGGTCTTCTCAAGCGCCGAGACCAGCGCGTTGGCCTTGGTCGAGTGCGCCCGCTCGATCGCGTCCTTCAGAATGTAGAACGCATCGAAGGTGGTGTAGGAGTTGTAGGCCGGGGTGGTCTTGTAGCGCTTCACGTAGGCCGAGCTGAACGGGTTGCTCTTCGGCGTCAGCGCGGCGCCGGGAGCGCCGAGGTTGCCGGTGATCACGCCTTCGGTGGCGCCGTTGGTGTCCTTCCAGAAGGTGCTGGCGCCCGCCTGCGAGCTCCAGCCGGCGAGAAGCGCCGGCACCTGCTGGTCATGCCACTGAATGGTGGGCTTCACGCCGACGTGGGCGATGCCGGTGATGATCACATTGGCGTGGGTGTCCTCGATCTTGTTGAAGATCGGGGTGAAGTCGGTGGTGTTCGGCGAGAAGCGGATGTGATCCACGACCTTGAGGCCGGCCTTCGGCAGGCACTTCAGGTACTCGTCGTCCAAGGGCTTGGTCCAGGCCGCGTTCTCGCTCATCACGACGGCGGTCTTGTAGTGGAAGTCCTTGACCAGGATGGCGTGGGACTGGGCGCAGACGACGTCGCCGAGGAAGGTCGAGTTCAGGTTGGCGTGGAACACGTACTTGTACTGGGCGTAATGCTCGCGCACCAGATTGGTGATCTGGTCGCTCGCGGCGCCGGTGATCAGGAACGGCTCGTGCAGACGGGCCGCCCAGGGCTCGACCGCCAACGCCACTTCGCTGATGAAGGTGCCGACGACTGCGACCACGTGGTCCTGCTTCACCGCGCGCTGGAAGGCGCGGACGCCGTCGGCGGCCGAGGCATGGTCGTCGTATTTCAGCAGCTCGATCTTGCGGCCGTCGATACCGCCATGGGCGTTGATGTCATCGGTGGCCATTTCAGCGGCGTTGACGATGGAAATGCCGTCGATGGCGGAGAAGGGGGCTATCACGCCGATCTTGATCGGCGCTTTTGCCGCCGCATGCGCGCTGATGGGGCTGAAGCCAACGGCCGCCCCAAGGGCAAGCGCGAGGCCGGCGCCAAGGGCCAGGCCTCGCCCGGACTTCCGATACTCTTTCATAGTTCCTCCATTTGCTACGATTCAATTCCTTGCCCCAGGCGTCCGCAGCGGTCGTGGCGGCTGAATACATGCGACCAGATCGGCGGTTGGCGGTTTCCCACCCAAGCCTTGCGCCTGATCGCCATATGCGCTGGTTCCGCGACCCTCCCAAAGCTCAAAAGACCCTCAGGCCGACGGCGTTTTTGACCATGCCGCTGTTCCGGAGAGCGGGTGCAAGATGACCCGGAGCGAATGTCTCTGGCAAGCCAAAATACTGCCGAAAACAAGATTTGTTGGCCTCTGGCGGCACCATTGCACGGGCTTCGTCCGATTTGCCCAAGGAAGCGGCGTTTCGCGGCGGCCCGGTCGCGGCGCGCGGTTTACCGGCCGGACGCGCCATCACTTGGCCGCGGAACCGTTCGCAAAGTTAAAATACAATATAATTCTAAAAATAACCTCACGTACCACCCGATTGATTCATTGGGGGGATTTCGCTTTGGTTGGTATCTAGCACTAAAAAATTATTCTTATCTTTGCATGTGACGACGCAGGTTCGGTTTGACCGTCTTCTTCATCTTGCGTAACGTAGCGGTAATTGCCGCAAGGTCTGGCAAACGTTTTGCGTGCTGCCGACCTGAGGCTGCGGAGACAACACCACTGGGGAGGAAACCGTGGAAACCAGACATTCGGAAATCCGGCGTCGATTGGCCCGAAGTTTCGGCGCGGCGGCGGTCGCCGTCGCCATGACGTTCGGCGTCGGCGCCGCGCATGCCGCGGCCAAGCCGCCGGTCAGGATCGGCATCATCGCGTGGCAGGCGAACCCGCTTGGCGCCGGCATCAAGGACGGGGCCATCCTGGCGGCCAACGAGATCAACGCCGCCGGCGGCATCGATGGCCGCAAGATCGAGCTGTTTCAGTACGACGACCATGCCTCGGCGACGGACGGCGTGCGCGCCTTCCAGCGCGCGGTGAAGCAGGACCACGTAGTCGCGGTCATCGGCGGCTTCATCAGCGAGGTCGATTTCGGGATCATTCCGTGGGCATCGCGCTTCCACGTGCCGTTCATCGCCGGCGGCGCGAGCAACAAGATCGCGACCATGGTCCATAACGACTACGGCAAATACAAATACATCTTCGAGCAGACCCCGAACTCCTACTATCTCGCCCGCGCGGTCTGCGACATCTCGCACTACGCGCTGGTCAAGAAGCTCGGCTTCAAGACCGCGGTGGTGCTGAGCGAGGACGCGGCCTGGACCAAGTCGCTCGACCAGGGCTATCTGGCCTGCCTGCCGAAGGCCGGTCTCAAGGTCGTCGATCACATCCGCTTCGCGCCCAATACCAAGGACTTCACGCCGCTCTTCAATAAGGTCGAAGCGACGCACGCCAACGTCATCATCGCCGGCATGGCCCATGTCGGGTTGGCGCCGACGGTGCAATGGCACGACCAGCAGGTGCCGGCGCTGCTCGCCGGCTTCAACGCCCAGGCCGGCGCCAGCAATTTCTGGAAGCGGTCTAACGGCGCGACCGAGGGCGTGATCACCTGGAACGCCGGCGCGCCCGGCGCCGCGGTGACGCCGAAGAGCATTCCCTTCACCGACGCTTACGTGAAGATGTTCAAGACCACGCCGACGCTCGAGGCCTACATGACCTACGATTCCATGTATGCGCTGAAGGCGGCGGTCGAGCGGGCCCGCTCGACCAACGCCAACGCGCTGGTCGCGGCGCTGGAGAAGACCGACATCGTCGGCTCGATGGGTCGGATCAAATACTACGGCCGCAAGGCGCGGTTCACCCACGACGTCCAGTACGGCGAGCATCTGGTGAGCGGCGTCGGCATCCAGTGGCAGAACGGCAAGCAGGTGGCGATCTGGCCGGCGCACGCGGCGAACGGCCAGCCGATGCTGCCGGGCTTCGTCAAGGCCGCGAGCAAGTAAGCCCCTCCGGGCGCTTGGCCGATCGTGCGTTGAGGTTCGGCGAGCGTTCGGTTGACGTCTAGCTGACTGCGCTTCCGCCAGTTGCCTGGCCCGATCCCGGGGTCCGGTCGGCGACTGGCGGAAGTTGCTTTTTTACGGGTCTTTTTGCGATAAGACTAATGCGAACGAGCGGCGTATCGGCGGCACGCGGAAAGAGGCGATGGAACGATCTTTCAAGAAAGAGGTGGCGACGCTTCGCCTTCGTCAGGGCGAGGTGTTTCACGGCGAAGGCATCCTGGCCGTCACCAAGGCGCTGTTGCAGTCCGGTGTCAGTTATGTCGGCGGCTATCAGGGGGCGCCGGTTTCCCATCTCATGGACGTGCTGGCTGACGCCAGCGAGGTGCTCGACGAGCTCGGGGTCCATTTCGAGGCCGCCGCCAACGAAGCCGGCGCCGCCGCCATGCTCGGCGCCTCGATCAACTATCCGATGCGCGGCGCGGTGACCTGGAAATCGGTGGTCGGCACCAACGTCGCCTCCGACGCGCTGTCCAACCTGTCCTCGGCCGGGGTGCGCGGCGGCGCCCTCGTCATCATCGGAGAGGACTACGGCGAAGGCGCGAGCGTGATCCAGGAACGCAGCCACGCCTTCGCCATGAAGTCGCAGATGTGGCTGCTCGACCCGCGGCCCAATCTGCCAAAGATCGTCGACATGGTGGAGCACGGCTTCGCGCTCTCGGAGGCGAGCAACACGCCGGTGATGCTCGAGCTTCGCATCCGCGCCTGCCATGTGCACGGCAGCTTCGTGTGCAAGGACAACCGCGCGCCGGCGCTGTCGCGCAACCGCGTCATCGCGGCGCCGGAATTCGACTATGGCCGGGTCTGCCTGCCGCCCTCGACCTACGCCCAGGAGAAGCACAAGATCGAGGTGCGCTGGCCGGCGGCGGTCAAGTACATCCGCGAAAACCGCCTCAACGAGAGCTTTTCCGGCCGCCTCGACGACATCGGCATCGTGGTCCAGGGTGGCCTGTACAACGCGGTGATGCGGGCTCTGTCCCAGCTCGGCCTCGCCGATGCCTTCGGCGCCAGCCAGGTGCCGCTTTATGTGATGAACGTCACCTATCCGCTGATCCCTGACGAGCTGGCGGGCTTTTGCGCCGGCAAGCGCGCCGTTCTCGTCGTCGAGGAGGGCCAGCCCGCCTATATCGAGGACGCGCTCAACGCGATCCTGCGCAAGGCCGATCTCAACACCACCGTGGTCGGCAAGACGGTGCTGCCGATGGCCGGCGAATATACCGGCGAGGTGGTACTCGCGGGCGTCGCCCGCTTCGTCGAGGGCGCGGTGCCGCGCGGCCTCGATCTCGCGCCGATCATCGCGGCATACGACCGCCTCATGGCACCGAAGAAGAAGGCCGCCGAGCTTCTCGGCGAACCGATGCCGGCGCGGCCGCCCGGCTTCTGCGTCGGTTGCCCGGAGCGGCCGGTGTTCAGCGCCATGAAGATCGTCGAGAAGGATGTCGGTGCCTTCCATGTCAGCGCCGATATCGGGTGCCACACCTTCTCGACGCTGCCGCCGTTCAATATCGGCAATACCGTTCTGGGTTACGGCCTCGGGCTCGCCAGCGCCGCCGCCGTCGCGCCCGCCTTCGGCGACAAGCGCGTCGTCAGCGTCATGGGCGACGGCGGCTTCTGGCATAACGGCCTCACCTCGGGCATCGCCAGTGCCGTTTTCAACCGCGACGACGGCGTCTTGATGATCATGAAGAACGGCTACACCTCGGCCACCGGGGCGCAGCACATCCCCTCCTCCGGCAGCAACGCCTTGAACCAGCCGAGCGACATGGGGATCGAGCGCACGCTGAAAGGCCTCGGCGTGCAGTGGCTCAAGGTGGTGCGCAGCTATCACGTGGCCGAAATGGCGAGGACGTTGCGCCAGGCGCTCACCACCAAGCAGAAGGGCCTCAAGGTGATCGTCGCCGAGGGCGAGTGCCAGCTCGAGCGCCAGCGCCGCGTCCGGCCGCAGAACGCGAAGAAGCTCCAGGCCGGCGAGCGGCTCGCCATCACGCGTTTCGGCGTCGACGAGGACGTCTGCACCGGCGATCATTCCTGCATCCGCTTGTCGGGGTGTCCCTCGCTCACCATCAAGCCCAATCCGGACCCGCTGCGCCAGGATCCGGTCGCCCGCGTCGATCACAACTGTCTCGGCTGCGGGTTGTGCGGCGAGGTCGCTCACGCGGCGGTGCTCTGTCCCTCCTTCTATCGCGCCGAAATCGTGCACAACCCGAAGCCCTTCGAGCTCTGGCTCGATCGCCTGCGGCGCGCGGTCATCGGCCGCTTGCGCGGCCGGGCGCGCGTGGCGCAAGCGGCGGACCTCGCATGAGCGCGAACTTTAACGGGCCGATCACGCTGCTGATCGCCGCACTTGGCGGCGAAGGTGGTGGCGTGCTCGCGGACTGGATTCTCGATGTCGCGGAGAGCGCCGGCTTTCCCGCGCAAAGCACCTCGATCCCGGGCGTTGCGCAACGCACTGGCGCCACAACCTACTACATCGAGATCTATCCGGAGCGGGCCGAAAGCCTGGCCGCGCCGCCGGTCTTCGCGCTGACGCCGAGCCCGGGCGATGTCGACATCATGGTCGCCTCCGAATTGATCGAAGCCGGCCGCGCGATGCAGAACGGCTATATCAGCCGCGAGCGCACCACGCTGATCGCCTCGACCCATCGCATCTACGCCATCGCCGAGAAAGGCGCCATGGGCGATGGCCGCTACGAGGCCGAGCGCGTGATCGAGGCCGGCAAGGGCCTCGCTAAGCGCGCGGTGATGGCCGACATGGCGGCACTGGCGCGAACCAACGGCACGGTGATCAGCGCGGTTCTTTTCGGCGCCATCGCCGGCTCGGGCGCCTTGCCGGTCTCGCGCGAAACCTGCGAGTCCGCGATCGCCCGGAGCGGCAAGGGCGTCGAGGCCAGCCTACGCGGGTTTGCCGCCGGCTTTGCCGCTGCCATGGGCGCGCCGACGACGCCGGCGGCGAACGCCGCGGCCGCACCGCCCGAGATCGACCGCGTCCGCCGCGCCTTTCCGGTCGAGACCCATGGCGTGCTCGAGGCCGGCGTCGCGCGGCTGATCGATTATCAGGACGCGGCCTACGCCAAGACCTATCTCGACCGCCTGGAGCCCATCCTCGCGCTCGATTCCGGCGCCGGCCATCGTCTTATCAGCGAGACCGGCCGCCATCTCGCGCTCTGGATGAGCTACGAGGACGTGATCCGCGTCGCCGACCTGAAGACGCGGGAAAGCCGGTTGCAGCGCGTCCGTCGCGAGGTCGGCGCCCGGCCCGACCAGTTGGTCCAGGTGGTCGAATTCCTGAAGCCCGGGGTCGACGAGTTCTGCTCGGTGTTGCCGGGCTTCCTGGCGCGGCCGGCGCGCACCCTGGCGCGGCGCTTCGGCCTCGAGGCGCGGCTCAACATCGGCCTCAAGATCAAGACCACCAGCATCGGCGGCTTCCTCTTGCTCAAGGGCTTGAGCGCGCTCCGCCGCGTGCGCCGCATCGGCTCGCGCTATGCCGAGGAGCAGGCGGCGATCGAACGGTGGCTGGCGGCGATCAAGGGGGCCGCGGTGGGCGATCCGGAACTCGCGCTTGAGATCGTCGAATGCGCGCGTCTCGTCAAAGGCTACGGCGAAACCCATCGCCGCGGGCTCGGCAATTTCACCGCCATTTTCGAAAATCTGGTGGAGGCCGACGCCGCGCTCGCCGACCGCAAGGGCGCCATCCGTGCCGCCCGCGCGGCGGCTCTGCGCGATCCCGACGGCAAGGCCTTGGACACGGCGATCGCCGCCGCCCGGGCCGGCGGCTTGGCGACGGAGGCCGGAACCGCCGCAGCCGGCGCGTGAGCGTTTCGTTTTGGCCTTGAGGGCTTGCGCCTTGAGGCTGTCGCGGGCGTGACGCTCAGCCGCGCGGGTCGAGCGGTACGCGGCGGTGGAAATCGTGCGCCTGCTCGAAGAGATGGGCGGCGGCGAGCAGCGCCGCCTCGCCGCGCGGCCGTCCCACCATCTGCAAGCCGATGGGCAGACCCGAGGCGGTGAAGCCGCACGGGATCGAGATTGCCGGGCAGGCGGTCAAGGTGACCGCGAAGGTCGGAATGAGCCAACTCACGTAGGTCGGGAACTTCACCCCGCCGAGCTCGCTCAGATAACGCTGGTGGTGATCGAAGGGCGGCACCAGCGTGGTCGGGCAGAGCAGCAGCTCGAATTTCTCGAAGAAGGCGAGAACCCGGCGCCACAACGCGGTGCGGCCGCGCTCGGCCTCGGCGATGTCGCGCGCCGAGCGCTTCAGGCCGGCCTCGATGTTCCAGATCACCTCGGGCTTCAGCTGGTCGCGATGGCTCTCCAGCAGGGGCTGGTGGCGGGCGGCGAAGCCGACCGCGCGAAAGGTCTGGAACATCGCTTCGGCGTCGCCGAAATCGAGCGTCTCCTCCTCGACCTCAGCGCCGAGGCCGGCGAAGCTTTGCGCGGCGCGGCGGCAGACCTCGGCGACCTCGGGATCCACCGGCGTGAGATTGAGGGTGGGATGAAAGGCGACGCGTTTCGGCGCCACCGGCCGCTCGATCGCCCGTAAGAACGGCGTCGCGGGCGGCGGCAGCGAAATCGGATCCTCGAAGGTCTCGCCGCTCATGGCGTCGAGCATCAGCGCCACGTCGCCGACGTTGCGGGCCATCGGCCCGGCGACCGAGAGTGGATCGAAGGGCAGCGCGGTCTGGCCATGGGCGACGCGGCCCGGCGAGGGCCGCAGACCGACGACGCCGCAGAAGGCGGCCGGGATGCGGAGACTGCCGCCGAGATCGCTGCCGCTCGCGAGCCAGACCTGGCCGGCGGCGAGCGCGGCGGCCGCGCCGCCGGACGAGCCGCCCGGCGTCAGCGCCGTGTTCCACGGATTGGCGGTGGTGCCCAAGACCTCGTTGAAGGTCTGCGCGCCGGCGCCGAATTCGGGGGTGTTGGACTTGGCGACCACGGTCGCGCCGTGGGCTTCCAGAATCTCGACCTGAAGGTCCGAGCGCGCCGGCACGTGATCGGCGTAAATCGGCGAGCCGAAGGTGGTGCGCACGCCGGCGACCTCGGCGAGATCCTTGATCGCGACTGGCAGGCCGTGCAGATAGCCGGGCGGCGGCGATACCGGGCGCTTTTGCATCAGCGCCTTCGCCTTGTCCCGCGCGCGCTCGAAGCAGCGGGTTGGCAGCGCGTTGATGGCGCCGTCGGTCTCGGCGATGCGCTTCTCGGCCAGGTCGATCAGATCGAGAGGCGAAACCTCGCCCTTGGCGAGGCGGGCGACCACCTCGCGCGCGGTCATGCGAATAAGTGCATCCATGACCGAAGAGTGGCGCGATTCGCGCGCGCTGTACAGCCCGGTTTGGCCCCGGATCGGCGGCCTCGCCTTGGGCGCGCGCGAATCTTACCCGCGTTAGATCGGGCGCAGCTCGGGCCGCCGGCTCGCGGCGGCATAGATCATGGCCGCCTCGGCCCGGATGGTCTTCGCCCGCCAGTCGCGTTCGAGCAGGCCATAGAGCAGAAGATCGCGGTACTGGCCCTGCACCAGCGAGCGGTCGCGCAGCGGTCCGCCCTCGCGACGGAAGCCGAGGCTTTCGGTAAAGCGGACGGCGGCAACGTTGTCGGGGCAGACGGTCACCTCGATGCGGTGCATGGCCAGCGCCTCGAAGCAATAATCGATCAGCCCGCTCATCGCCTCGCGCATCAGGCCCTGCCGCCAATGGGATCGGCCGAGGACATAGCCGACCTCGAGATGCCGGTTCGAGCTTTCGCGATGATGATAGGTCACGATGCCGATCGGCGTTCCGCTTTCTTTTTCGGCCAGCGTCCAGGTGGCGTGCCACTCCGGCAACGGGATGGTCCAAAGCTGGATGCGCTTTTGCGTTTCGGCCAGGTTGGCGCAAGGCGGGAAGTCGACATAGCGCATGGTCTCGGGATCGCTGAACACGAGATGCAGGCCACTGGCGTCGCTAAGCGCAATCGGACGAAGGAGGAGCCGGGGCGTCTCGATGACGGTCTGGGTCGGAAGGGGGCTTGCTAGCATGGGCCTCTCGCTCGGGTTCGGCCTCAGGCTCCGGCGGCGATTGCCGGAACTGACGGCGTTGCGGGTATCCGCCGCCAAGGTCAGCAAGAGCCGTGCCGAAACCGGAAAGTGCGAGATTTCCGCGCCTTTCGGCCGCCGGCACCGCGCGCCCGCGCGACCGGAGGGGCAGGATTTTCTCGGCTCTTCGCGCGCGTCCGGGCAAAATCTGCCTGATCCGCGACATCGGCCGATCCGCCCCCGCCCCGGCCCGCCCGAGGGCGGGCGATCAGGCGGCGATAGAGCAACTAAAAGTAGTAGTTCTTCTAAACTCCCCTCGGTTGCGCCAGGCGCATTATTTTTTAAAGCGTTGTATTGCCATATCTTTTCAATTTGTATCCCGATGGGTTTTGCGCGCCTCTTGATAGATGACGGCCGACACGGCAATGTATGGTTAACATGGAATATTGGGTTGGCCGCCGCGCCGCGCCGGAGTTATTGATAAGTTGATAACAAGCGTTGATAACAGACGAGGACCCTTGCCGCGAAGCGAGGGTTAGTCGGGGGAAGAGAGTATGCGTGACCGCGACACTAAGGTCGTGTTGATCGAAACCGCGGAAAGGCTTTTTGCGGAGCAAGGGATCGAAGGCGTTTCGCTCCGGCAGATCACGGTTGCCGCCAAACAGAAAAACACCTCTGCGCTTCATTACCATTTCGGTTCGCGGCAAAATTTGATCGAAGCGATTTTCGCCTTGCGGACTTCACGCATCAATGAGCGTCGCCTGCAGATGCTGGCGGACGTGCATGAGAATGGCCGCTCGCACGACCTCCGCGCGCTGGTCGAGGTCCGCATCCGCCCGCTCGCGGAACGGCTGCTCGCCAGCGACGGCCAGGATTACTACGTCCGCTTTCTCGCCCAAGCCTGCTTGAGCCCGCAGGTCGACGTCACGGCGATCCTTCAGGGCCGCTTCGACGAAGGTATGGTGCGCACGAGTCGTCTGATCCGCCAGATCGTCACCGTCGTGCCGCCCGCCGTGCTCGATCAGCGCCTGATCCTTTCCGGCAGTCAGATGGTCTACGCCTTGGCCGAGTGGCAGACGTCGATGATTCAGGCGGGGACGGCGGTGAACCCGGTCCTGCTCGAGCGCTTCACCTATAATCTG
>JAJYTL010000006.1 GCA_021793055.1 Pseudomonadota bacterium | reverse complement strand
TTCGCGAACGCCTGGTCGGCTTCTACCGCTCCTATACGCAGGCGATCTTCACCTACGAGTGGATTCGCATCTACATGTACGCCGGGCTGCGCGGCGCCACGCTCAACCGCCGCTACATCAGGCGAATCGAGGAGCGCATCCTGCAGCCGATCTGCGACGAGATCCGCGCCACGGCCGGCTTGGCCGCGACCACGGCGGACAGCGCCTTTGGCCGCTGCATCGCGCTCGAGCTCGCCTGGACCATGCACGGCGGCATCTTCTATCACGGCGTGCGCAAGTACATCTACGGGACGCCGGTCGCAAGCGACCTCGACACGGTGATCGCGCAGGCGGTGGACAGCATGCTCGCGAGCGCCGCCGCTTTTTTCAACGATTCGGCTCCGACGCCGCAAGCCCGACGGCTTGCCGGCCCCTTAACCCTCCATTGAACACGCGCTGCGAACGGCGAAGCGAAAAGGGAAATCGAATGAAGCTTGGTATGTTCACGATGCCGGTCCATCCGCAGACCCGGTCCTATACCGAAACCCTGAAGGAGGACCGCGAGGCGACGATTCTCGCCGACCGTCTCGGCTATTGCGAGGCCTTCTTCGGCGAGCACTTGACCGATGCCTGCGAGACCATCACCTCGCCGCTCGCCTTCATATCGAGCCTGGTCTCAGACACCAAGACAATCAAGCTCTGCACCGGCACCATCAACCTGCCAAACCATCATCCGGCGCAGGTCGCGGCCGAGGTCGCGATGGTCGACCATCTGCTCGAGGGCCGCTTCATGTTCGGCATCAGCCCAGGCGGGCTGCGCTCGGACGCCGAGATCTTCGGCAATCTCGACGCCGACCGCACCGCCATGCTGGTCGAATCGATCGATCATATCCTCGCCATCTGGTCGGGCGAGCCGCCCTATCGGCGCGAGGGCAAGTACTGGAGCTTCTCCACCGAACGCACGCTGGCGCCGGCCTACGGCCAGGGCATCATGGTGAAGCCCTATCAGGCCCCGCACCCGCCGATCGTCGTCACCGCGGTGGCACCGTTCTCGAAAGGCCTGGTTTCCGCCGCCGAGCGCGGCTGGCTGCCGATTTCTGCCAACTTCCTGCAGCCCGCCTGGGTCGCCTCGCACTGGCCGAAGTACAAGGCAGGTTGCGAGAACGGCGGCCATGCCGCGGAGGCGCGGAACTGGCGCGTCGCCAAGAGCATCTTCGTCGCCGACGACGACAAGGTGGCGGCGCGCTATGGCAAGGGGCCGGAGGGCCCCTATTCCTTCTATTTCCGCAATCTGATGGCCAAGCTGGTCGCGGGCGGCCGCAGCGATCTCTTCAAGCACGATCGCGGCATGGCGGATAGCGACGTGACCCTCGACTACGTGCTCGATTCGCTGGTCGTCGCGGGCTCGGTCTCGAGCGTCGTCGACCAGCTCCTCGCCTTCCGCGAGAAGGTCGGCGATTTCGGGACGCTTCTCTATTGTGCCCATGACTGGGTCGACGCCGGGCTCGGCAAGCGCTCGATGGAACTGATGGCGACCAAGGTAATGCCCGAGATCAACAACGCGCTCGGAGCTTCGGCCGAGGCGGCATAGGCCGCGCCCGGTCGTGCCCGAACGCGCGACTGGCCTCCGCAGCGGGGCGTGCTAAGCTCGCCCCGCCTCGTGGATCAAAATAGAAATTTGGGGGAAACGATGCTGCGGCTCGCGATTCTCGACGATTACCAAAACGTCGCCCTGGGCCTCGCCGATTGGGGGCGGCTCAAGGGCAAGGCCGAAATCACCACCTTCCGGAAGCCATTCGACGGACCCGACGCGGTGGTCGAGGCGCTGCGGTCCTTCGACGCCGTGGTGCTGATGCGCGAGCGGACCCCCTTCCCCGCCACGGTGATCGAGCGCCTGCCCAACCTCAAGCTCATCGTCACTACCGGGCTTCGCAATCTCGCGATCGATGTCGGCGCGGCGATCCAGCGCGGCATCGTCGTCTCCGGCACGCAAACCTCGCCCGAGCCCGTGGTCGAACTGATCTGGGCGATGATCCTCGGCATCTCGCACAACATCGCGGCCGAGGACCGCTCGATGCGCGCCGGCGGCTGGCAGGTCGGTCTCGGCCACACGCTTTCGGGCAAGGTTCTCGGCGTCGTCGGGCTCGGCAAGCTCGGTCGCCGCATCGCCGCGATCGGCCGCGCCTTCGGCATGGACCCGGTGGCCTGGAGCGAGAACCTGACGCCCGAGAAAGCCGCCGAGGGCGGCGCACGCTATCTCCCGAAAGAGGAGCTGTTCCGCACTGCCGACGTGGTCACGCTGCATGTCATCCTGAGCAAGCGTACCCGCGGGCTGGTCGGCGCGGCGGAGTTCGCGCAGATGAAGCCGAGCGCCTATCTCGTCAATACCTCGCGCGGGCCGGTGGTCGACGAGGCGGCCTTGATCGAAGCGCTGCAGAACCGGCGCATCGCCGGCGCCGCCATCGACGTCTACGACGTCGAGCCGTTACCCGCCGATCACCCGCTGCGCAAGCTCGACAACACGCTGCTCGGCCCGCACATCGGCTACGTCACGGCGGAAAACTACGCCGGCATGTATGGCCAGGCGGTGGAAGACATCGAGGCCTACCTCGCGGGTGCGCCGCTCCGGCTGCTGACCGCCTGATCGGGCGCGGCGGCCGGCCGGCGCCGGCGCGACGCCTCAGTTCCGGTAGGACGGGTCGGTGCGGTCGATCATCCGCGTCAGGGCGGCCCATTCGCGCGGGCTCATGTCGCGGTAGTTGGGATCGAACTGCGCCGCCGTGTGTTCCGGCACGCCTTGGTTCGGCTGGTTGATCTCGGCATTGGCGGACAGAATCGCCATCTGCACGTCGCAGGCCCGTTCCAGCCAGAACATCTGACTGAAGGCCGAGGCCACCG
This sequence comes from Pseudomonadota bacterium, assembly GCA_021793055.1. Lineage (GTDB taxonomy): Bacteria > Pseudomonadota > Alphaproteobacteria > Ferrovibrionales > Ferrovibrionaceae > JAJYTL01. The sequence continues at coordinate 22,251 of JAJYTL010000006.1, read as the reverse complement.
TCGACCCGCAGGTGAGCAGCCCGTGATTGCGGAGGATCATCACGTTCTTGTCGCCGAGGTCGGCGACAAGACGTTTCTGCTCGTCGAGATCGAGGGCGACGCCTTCGTAATCGTGATAGGCGACGCGGCCGTGAAAGCGCATCGCCGTCTGGGTCAGCGGCAGGAGGCCCTGCTTCAGCGCCGACACCGCCATGCCGGCGCGAGTATGGGTGTGCATCACGCAGCCGACGTCGTGGCGTGCCGCGTGAACCGCGCCGTGAATGACGAAGCCCGCGTAGTTGACGTCACTCTCGCCGAGATCGACGCCGCGGCCCTCGATATCGACCTTGACCAGCGACGAGGCGGTGATCTCGTCCCACATGAGGCCGTAGGGATTGAGCAGGAAATGCTCCTCCGGGCCCGGCACCCGGGCCGAGATGTGGGTATAGATCATGTCCGTCATGCGGTAGTGATGGGCGAGCCGGTAGCACGCCGCAAGGTCGACCCGCGCCTGCCACTCCTCGGCACTCACCCGCTCCTTCAGCGACAGCGTCCTGGACTTCCGGGCGATCGCGACAGCCATAGGTATCCTCCTGAATTTGGCGTTTTCGCCGAATTTCGTGTTCCCGCCGACGCGGTTTAGATTGATTCAAGTTTCAAGCAGTGCCGCGCCGCTGTCAACACGGGGGGGGGTGGGAAGCGCGCGGGCGGCGCCCGTTTCGGTCGCGGAAGAGACCCGCGAAAGCGGTTCTGCTTCCCGGCCCCAGCGCTATAATGCCCTTCGTTCGACAATCCGGAGGCGAAAATGGCGGGCGTAACGGCACAATTGAAACCGACGACAGACGGCGATTGGCGCGACAATCCGGCGCGCGTCCGGGCCGAAATCCGCCGCGGCGCCTATGACGGCCATACCGCCGGCCTTGCCCCCGGCCATGTGCAAGGCAATGTCGCCATCCTGCCGGCCGATTGGGCCGACGAGTTCCTGCGCTTTTGCCTGCAGAACCCGAAACCCTGCCCGGTCCTGGCGGTGGGCCGGCCGGGATCGCCGGCGCTGCCGGCGCTCGGCGCGGATCTCGACATCCGCACCGACGTGCCGCGCTACCGCGTCTTCCGCGACGGCGCGCTGGTCGCGACGCCGACCGACATCCGCGACTTCTGGCGCGATGATCTGATCGCCTTCGCGCTCGGCTGTTCCTTTTCCTTCGAGCAGGCCCTGCTCGACGCCGGCCTCGGCATCCGCCACATCGAGCATGACACCACCGTGCCGATGTACGTGACCGCGATCGATACCGCGCCGACCGAACGCTTCCATGGCAAGCTGGTGGTCTCGATGCGGCCCTTCCGGCCGGCCGATGTGATCCGCGCCGTGCAGATTACCTCGCGCTTTCCGAGCGTCCACGGCGCGCCGGTCCATCTCGGCCTGCCGGAAGCAATCGGCATCGCAGACCTGTCGAAGCCAAGTTTCGGCGATCCGGTCGAGATCGAGCCCGGCGAACTGCCGGTGTTCTGGGCTTGCGGCGTCACCCCGCAGGTGGTCGCCGAGGCGGCGAAGCCGCCGCTTTTCATCTCGCATTATCCGGGCCGGATGCTGGTCTGCGATCCGCTGAACGCCGCCCAGGCCGCTTTCTGAGCCGGCCTAAAGTGGCGCCAAGCGGCGGCCCCTCAATCGCGCGGCAATAAGGCGAACGACCGATGCTCGCGGCTCTCTCGCTCAAACTCGTCGCCGCCATGCTTATCGCCAGTCCGGCGCTGGCGCCGGCCTTGCCCGAGGTGCCCTGGGGGCAGACCCCGGACGCCGTACCGCCTTATCTGCAACCCGCAGCACAGGCCCGCGACGCGCGCTTCGCGCAAGACCGCCATGCCGCACAGACCGCGCTCCACGAGGCCGAGACCGGCGCGTTGGGCACCGTGTATCCATGGCGCGATCCTGGCACGGGCGATCGCGGCAACGCCGCCGCCATCGCCACCAGGGCGGCAGGCTGCCGCATCACCCGCAGCCTGATCGTGCTCAAGCCGCTCGACGGCCAAGTCTGGACCCAGGCGTGCCCAACGCCGTCCCGATCCTGGACGGTAACAATCCTCTCGGCGGAGCGAATGAAACCGGCCGACATGCAAGCGAACCCCACGACCGCCCGGCCACGATAGCGCCGCCGCCGCGGACGCGGCCCCCGGGGTTGCGGGGTCTCCGGTTTGATGACATGCTCACCGCAAGCAATAATATTGGGGGCTTCATTTCGTTAGATGAAATGAAGTAAAAGGCAAAAAACGCCAGAAAACGCAGCAGGGGGCAATGCTCATGATTAAACGAAAGTATCGTGACACCTTGCGGGCGCTGGTCCGCGCCGCTGCTTTAGGACTTGCCGTCGCCGGGATGGTTTTTTGTACCGGCACCGCGGCGCGGGCCGCGGGCGACGTCAAGCTCGGCATCGTGACCTTCCTCTCCGGTCCGGCCGCCGGCCCCTTCGGCATTCCTTCGCGCAACGCCGCCAATCTGGTGATCGACGCGATCAACCAGGGCACCCTGCCCGCGCCCTACAATACCAAGGGCTTCGGCGGCGCGACGATCGATCCGGTCATCATCGACGAAGCCGGCTCGACCACGCAGGTGGTGGAGAACTTCCGCAACCTGGTGCAGCAGCGCCACGTCGACGCGGTCGTCGGCTACGTCAGTTCAGGGAGCTGCCTCGCGATCGCGCCGGTGGCGGAAGAGCTGAAGATGCTGACCGTTTTTTACGACTGCGGCACGCCGCGGATTTTCGAGGCGCATTCCTATAAGTACGTGTTCCGGACCTCGGCCACGGCGACCATGGACAACGTCGGCGCCGCGCGTTACCTGAAGCAGATGTTTCCCGGCGACACGACCTATGCCGGGATCAATCCGAATTACGCCTGGGGCCAGGACTCGTGGCGCGACTTCACCGATTCGATGAAGGTGATCGAACCCAAATCGAAGGTCACCGTCGCGCTGTGGCCGAAGCTTTTCGCCGGCCAATACAATGCCGAAATATCGACGCTGCTCATCAACAAGCAGCAGATCATCCATTCGAGCCTGTTCGGCGGCGATCTCACCGCCTTCCTGGCGCAGGCCGACGCGCGCGATCTACCCAAGCATTCGCGTCTCGTGCTGACCACGGGCGAGACCGACATGTACACCTTCTCGAAACATATCCCCGACGGCACGATCATCGGCGCCCGCGGACCCTATGGCGTCTTCGCGCATAAGAGCCCGCTCAATACCTGGTTCCGCGCCGCCTTCGAGAAGCGTTTCGGCACGCCGCCGATCTACACCTCTTATCAGATGGCGCAGGCGATCCTCGGGTTGAAAGCCGCCTACGACAAGGCGGCGCAGGAGGCGGGTAAACGCCCGGATCAGGACGAGGTCATCAAGGCGCTGACCTACCTGAAGTTCGAGGGTGTCGGCGATGCCGTCGACATGGCGCTCGGCAACGGCCATCAGGCGGTGACCGAAATGGCCTATGGCACTTATGAATACGACGCCAAGACCAAGACGCCGAAGCTCGTCAATATCGTCTATTTCCCCGCATGGTGTGTTAATCCGCCGCCCGGCACGAAAGCCGTGCAATGGATATCGGGTGGCATGAAGGGAGCGAAGTGCCAGTAGCCGCATCGCGGTCCGAGTGGATATGCCGCCCGGACCGCCGCTCAGGCGGACGAGAACGCGGGCGGCGCGGCCCATGACCACGACGGTGGCGATCCTGGTCGATGGTGCGGTCTATGCGTCATGGCTCTTTCTCGTCGCCCTCGGCCTTACCCTGACCTTCGGGGTGATGAAGATTCTGAACATCGCCCACGGCAGCTTCTACGCGATCGGCGCCTATGCCGCGGCCTCCGCCGTCGGCGCCTATGTTCAGGCCGGTCTCTCGCCGGCCGGCGGCTATCTCGTCATGGCTGGCGCGGCGGCGATCGCCGGCGTCGTGGTCGGTTACGGACTGGAGCGCGGCCTGTTGCGCTTCATGTACGGGCGCGACGCGGTTCTCGTTCTGCTCGTCACCTACGCCGTCTTCCTCATCCTCGATGACGTCATGTTGTTGATCTGGGGCGCCAATCCCTACATCGCCTATCAGCCGGACATGTTGCTCGGCACCAGCACCGTCTTCACCCTGCCTTATCCGAACTACGATCTGTCGCTGATCGCCGTCGCCGCCGTTATCGGGAGCGGCCTGTGGTGGGCCCTGAGCCGCACGCGCCGCGGCAAGATGCTGCTCACGGTCATCCACGACCGCGAGATGAGCACCTTCCTCGGCATCGACGTCGCCAAGGTCTTCACCGTGACCTTCACCTTGGGCGCCGTCCTCGGCGCCCTCGGCGGCGCGCTGACGGCACCGATCATTTCGGTTCAGCCGGGCATCGGCGCCGAAGTCATCGTGCTGGCTTTCGCCGTCGTGGTCATCGGCGGCATGGGCTCCATCGTCGGCGCCGCGGTCGGTTCGCTCGCCGCCGGATTCGCCCACGCGGCGGCGGTGCATCTTTTCCCGCAAGCGGAATTGTTTGTGATTTACGCGCTCATGTCTCTGGTCCTGATCGTGCGGCCGCAAGGCCTGTTCGGCCAGGCCCAGCCGCGCAAGATTTGAGCCCGGCCGTGTCCCGAGACCGCACCCTTCCCGGCCTTGCCGTCGCGACGCTGGTGCTGCTCGGCGTCGCCGCCGCCGCGCCCGGCTGGATGGTCTTCACTCTCGTCGTCAGCCTGGCGCAGGGCCTCGTCGTGCTTGGGCTGATGGTGCTCTGGCGCGCCGGCTTGATGTCCTTCGGGCAGTCGCTCTATTACGCGGTCGGCGGCTATACCGTCGGCCTGATCAACATTCAGTTCGGCCTTTCGAACGCGCTTTTGCTCGTTCTCGCCGCCCCCGCCGTCGCCGGCCTGCTCGCCTTCCTGCTTGGCTTTCTTCTGGCACGCTATCGCGACATCTTCTTCAGCATGCTCACCCTCGCCTTCGCCATGATCCTTTACGGCGTCCTGGTGAAAAGCTCGACCCTGGGGAGCACCGACGGCTTTTCCATCCTGACGCCAAGCTTCCTTGGCCCGCATCCCGGCCCCGACGCCACGCAACGGCTCCTTACCGGACTCGCGGCGCTGATTGCGCTGCTCGCCGCGGCCCTTGTACACCGCTATCTCAAGTCCACCGCCGGCCATCTCGCGACGGCGATCCGCGACAACGAGATCCGGGTCGAATATCTCGGCTATTCGGTGCACCGCGCAATCCACGTGAAATACGTTCTCGCCGGCATCCTCGCCGGCGCCGGCGGCGCCATTGTCGCCATGGCGATCGGCCATATCGATCCCGAGATGGCCTATTGGACCACGGCCGGCGAGTTCGTCTTCGTCGCCATCCTGGCCGGCGCGGGAAGCGTCGCGGCGCCCTTCCTCGGCGCCATCCTGTTCGTGGTTCTGCGCACCTACGCGGCGCAATATACGCCCCATCTCTGGCATATGGTTTTGGGCGGCACGCTGCTGCTCTTCATCGTCTTCCTGCCGGATGGCGTGTGGTCGCTGTTCGAGCGCGCCTGCCGCCCGCTGAAGAGGCGCGCGCCGTCATGACCGCGCTGCTCGACGTCCGCGACCTGCACAAGCACTTCGGCGCCCTCGCCGCGGTCGCGGGCGTCAGCGTCGCCGTGGCGGAACGCGAGGTGGTCGGCGTCATCGGCTCGAACGGGGCCGGAAAAACCACTTTCGTCAACATGGTGACGGGCTATCTGCCGCCGAGCCGCGGCACCATCACCTTCCGCGGCCGCGACATCACCGGCCGGCCGCCGCGGCAGGTGACCGGCCTTGGCATCGCGCGCTCGTTCCAGGTGCCGCAGGTCTTCGCCAGCGCGAGCGTGCTCGACAACCTGCTGGTCGCAATCGGCATCGCCGAGGAGGGGCGGCTGCCGATCTGGACCCCCCTGCGCCGGCGCCAGCGCGTGGCGCGCGCTCTGGCGACCCTCGAATCCTACGGTATCGCGGGCTACGCCAGCCAGCCGGCGAGCCTCTTGCCGCAAGGCGTGCGCAAGCTTCTCGACATCGCCATGGCGACGGTGCGCGGGCCCGAATTGCTGCTGCTCGACGAGCCGACGAGCGGCATCAGCGTCGGCGAGAAGTTCGCCATCATGGACACGATCATGGCGGCGCTGCGCGCGCAACGGACCACCGTGCTCTTCATCGAGCACGACATGGAGATCGTCGACCGCTACGCCGAGCGCGTGATCGCCTTCGCCGACGGCGTCATCATCGCCGACGGGCCGCCTCAGGCAGTCATCGACGATCCCGAGGTCCGCCGCCTCGTGGTCGGCGAGCGCGTCAAGGTCGCGGAATGAGTGCCGCGCGTGAGGCGGCGCCGGGTGGCGCGCCGGAGGCCGCGCTCGCGGTCTCCGGCCTCGAGGTCGCGATCGGCGCAAGCCATATCCTGCACGACGTCGCGCTCAGGGTGCCGCGCGGCGCGCTTTGCGGCCTGATCGGCCGCAACGGCGCCGGCAAGACCACCTTGCTCCGCACCGTGATGGGCCTCATCCCGGCGCACACCGGAACCATCCGCTGCGACGGCGTGGATCTGCGTGCCGTGCCGGCGCACCGGCGGGTTCATCTCGGCATCGGCTATATGCCGGAGGACCGTCGCTTGGTGCCGCAGTTCACTGCCGAGGACAATCTCTTGCTTCCCATGTGGGTCACCGGCGGCGCCCGTGCCGAACGCCTGCCCTGGGTCTACGAACTGATGCCCGAACTCGCGGCCTTCGCGGGCCGGCCGGACGGACAGCTGAGCGGCGGCCAGCAGAAGCTCCTCGCGCTCGCCAGAGCCTTGCTTTGCGGCAGCAAACTTGTTTTGCTGGACGAACCGACGGAGGGCTTGGCGCCGGCCTTGGCGCGGCGCCTGGTCGAAGTGCTGGCGCGGCTCAAGGGGAGCGGGCTATCGGTTCTGATGGCGGAGTCGAACGACGTGCTGATCGCCGACCTGCTCGACCGTGCCTTCGTCATCGAGCGCGGCAGCGTCACGGCCACCGGCGGCTGACGGCGGCCAGCGAGGGGAGGACAGATTGAACAAATTTCCCGATTTCACCCTGGCCGGCGTGATCCCGGCGGCGATACTGCCCTTCGAGGAAGACCTCGCCATCGACGGCGCCGCCTACCGCAAGCACCTGCGCGATCTCGCCGGCGTCCACGGCATCGCCGCCGTCACCATCAACGCACACGCGACCGAGGTCGCCTCCTGCAGCTTCGAGGAGCAGCGCGCGGTGCTCGATCTCTCGGCCGATGAGATCGGCGACAGCGTCCCGCTAATCCATGGCGTCTATGCCGACGGCAGCCTCGAGGCAGCGCGCATCGCCCGCATGGCGGCCGCGGGCGGCGCGGCGGCGCTGCTCGTCTTCCCGCCCAACCCCTATATCCTCGGCAAGAACCTGGAAATGGTCCTCACCCATTTCCGCCACATCGCCGAGGCCACCGACCTGCCCTTGATCGCCTTCCAATATCCGCTGGCCGGCGGCCAGGGCTATCCGCTGGATTTCCTTCTCAAGCTGATCGAGGAAGTGCCGACGATCCGCGCCATCAAGGATTGGTGCAACCTTGTGCCGCAGCACGAGAAGCATATCCGCGTGCTGCAATCGCTACCGCGCCCGGTGACCGTCCTCAGCACGCACAGCGCCTGGCTGCTGAGCTCGCTCGTGCTCGGCTGCAACGGCCTGCTCTCCGGCATGGGCAGCGTCGCCGCCGATCTCCAGCTCGCGCTGTTCCAGGCGGTCAAGGCCGGCGATCTGCGCCGCGCCCAAGCGATCAACGACCGGCTCCACCCCCTGGCAGAGGCGTTCTACGCCGATCCCTTCGTCGACATGCACAACCGCATGAAGGAAGCGCTGGTGGCGCTCGGCCGTATTCCGCGGGCGACGGTGCGCCCGCCACTGGTCAAGCTCGGCGCGGCCGAGATTGCGCGCATCCGCGCCGCCTTGACCAAGGCGGAGGTGCGCCCCGAGGGCGCCGTGCTGCCGGCCGCCGCCTGAACCCGCTTTCCCGTTTCCTGCCGAGAGTCCCGCGATGCGCGCCTTGGTCGTGGCCCGTTTCAGCGACCCCGAAGCCCTCGAACTTCGCGAACTGCCAAGCCCCGAGCCGGGGCCAGGCCAGGTTCTCGTCGCGGTCGCGGCCATGGGGGTGAATTATCCCGATCTCATGGTGATTGCCGGCACCTATCAGAACCTGGCGACGCCGCCCTTCGTTCCGGGCAAGGAACTAGCTGGGGTGGTCACCGCCGTCGGTACCGGCGTGACCACGTTCAAACCAGGCGATCGGGTTTCGGCCGAACTCGAACGCGGCGCCTTCGCCGAGGAGGTGGTCGTCGCGGCCCATCACTGCTATCGGCTGCCCGAAAGCATGAGCTTCGACGATGCCGCGGCGATCGGCCTCGCCTATCAAAGTGCCTATTTCGCGCTGGTCGACCGTGGCGGATTCCGCGCCGGCGAGACGGTCCTGGTCACCGGCGCCACCGGCGGCGTCGGCATCGCGGCCTTGCATCTGGTCAAGGCGCTCGGCGGCCGGGCGCTTGCCGGCATCGGCACGGCGGCAAAACGGGATTATGCCGTCCGGCACGGCGCCGACGGCATCATCGATCTTGCCGCCCCCGATCTCCGCAACGCCTTGCGCGACCAGGTCTTCAAACTGAGCGGCGATCACGGCGCCGATATCGTCCTCGACATGGTGGGCGGCAAGGTGTTCGAGGCGGCCCTTCGGGCGCTCGCCTGGTGCGGCCGGCTGGTGGTGGTCGGCTTCACCTCGGGCGAGATCCCGAGCGTACGCGCCAATTACCTCCTGGTGAAGAACATCAGCGTCATCGGCCTGCAGTGGAGCGACTACCGCGACCGCGATCCGGCCCGGGTGGCCGAGGTGCAAAAGCAGATTTTCGCGCTCTACGAGGCGGGGAAAATCCCCTCGCCAGTGACCGCGCGCTTCCCCCTCGCGCGTTACGGCGAGGCCTTCGACCTGGTCCGCAAGCGTCAGGTTCTCGGCAAGGTCATCCTGACCCGCGCGCCCTGAAAGCCGCCGAACGCCCCCGAAAAGCCGAAGGGCCGGCGATGGCCGGCCCCGCAATCAGGCGCTCGCGGCGGGAAACCACGCTCAGTTCTTCTTCAAGCCGATGTTCGAGAAGCGCTTGTTGAACTTCGCGACCTGGCCGCCGCTGTCGACGATGCGCCGCGGCCCGCCGGTCCAGGCCGGGTGCGACTTGGGGTCGATTTCGAGCAGCAGCCGCTCCCCAGGCGAGCCCCAGGTCGAGCGGGTGACGTAGGTGCTGCCGTCCGTCATCTGCACCGTGATTTCGTGATAATCGGGATGAATGCCGTCTTTCATCGCCCACTCCGTGGAAACGCCGCAATAGGAAGCTCGCGGTTATAGCCGCTCTCCGCCGTCACCGCAAGCGCCGCGCGCCGGCTCTGACCTCCGATAAAGCGATCCCGGCGGCGGCCGGCGCGCTCAGGGCGCCAGCATCAAGCAGCCGATCTTCTGCTCCTGCAGGTAGCGGCAGGCCAACGAGGCCTCGCGCTCGCTCAGGCCGGCGAGCCGGACCCGGTAAAGCCGCCGGCGGCCATGCGCCAAGGGGCGGATTTGCACCCAGGTACGCGAAGCGAGCTTCGGCGCCACCCGCAACACGCGCTTGGCCTGGCGGCGCGCCTGCTGCTGGCGCGCGAAGGCCCCGACCTGGATCGCCCAATGCGTCCCCCGCGCCGCGACGCGGGCGCGCGGATGGACGACCGGCCGGGCCGCCGGCCGCGGCACGATCGCCGGCGCGGCAATGGCGGGCGACACCGGATTGACCGCCGCGATCAGGTTCGCCGCCGGCAGCCGTAGCGGCCGCGGCGCGTTGCCGGCCTCCTCGATCGCGAAGCCCTGTGTCAACATCGCGCGCATCGAACGATCGCGTGCCGGGATGGTAGTGCCGCCGAAAACCACCCCGATCAGCCGGTGGCCGTCGCGCTTGGTCGAGGCGACAAGGTTGAAGCCCGAGGCGTTGATGAAGCCGGTCTTCATGCCATCGGTGCCGGGAAAGTTCCGCAGCAGCCGGTTGTCGCTGTAAAAGACGCGGCCGTCGAAGGCGAATTGGCGAGTCGAAAAGAAGTGATAGTACTTGTGATGATTAAGCCAGATATCGCGCGCCAACATCGCCGTATCATGCGCGGTCGTGTGCTGCGCCCAATTGGGCAACCCGGTGGCGTTGCGATAGACCGTATTCAGGAGGCCGAGCGCCCGCGCCTTGGCGTTCATCATCTCGGCGAAATGGGCTTCGGTGCCGCCGAGCGCTTCGGCCAGCACCACCGCGGCATCGTTCGCCGAACAGGTGACGATGCCCTCGATCGCCTGTTGCACCGTGATCCGCTCGCCGGCACGCAGGCCGAGCTTGATCGCCGGCTGCGCGGCGGCATGCGCGGAAACCGGAAGCAGCTGGTTCATCTTCAAGCGGCCGCTATCCAGCGCGTCGAAGGTCAGATAAAGCGTCATCAGCTTCGTCAGCGAAGCCGGGTAGCGGATTGTATTGGGGCGGAAAGCATAAATCTCCTTGCCGCTCCGCGCGTCGATCATTACCGCCGAATAGCGGCTATCTGCATGGGGGTAAAAGCGGGCATTTTGAAGCGCGTAACTTGGGGTTGCCGCAAGCGCTCCCACGAATAGCGCCAACAACGCCAAAATACGCCCCAAGATACGGTGCATTCGCACGTCCCCCTCGCAGTACAAAATGGGCTGCGCGGCGCGGAACCCGCACACCGACGCCACGCAAGTCGCCAAAACGCGTCGCCTTAGCGACTCGGGAAAAGTTTATTTACCACCGAGACTCTTGTCTATTCCCTAATTTTTGCCCCGACGACAATTTGTCGCGCCGCTTCACCAACTTACCGTTCGTCCCGACGAGCAGCGCCGGCTCGTTTCATTGCCATGCCCGCAAGGGCCGGAAATTTCCGGGAGAGACGACGCAAGGATAAACAATTACAGGTTGCGCCAAAAGGCCTGCCCGCCGCGCCATGGTGTCATTTTATTGCAACGCACAAATTTGAGGGTTGACATTTTTTATGGAGGGGATTACCTCTTTCCCAGGTTATGTTGCAGTGCAGCAAGGGCAACGCAAGCCACCGCCGGAGAGTTTCGGGATAAGCCGGCAACCGGAACGCAGCCCTGAGAGACATCAGCCCCCGATGCAAAGGAGCTTACTCCGATGACAACGCAAAAGAAGAAACCCGCCGCTGCCGAGGCCTACGAAACCATCGCGGCCACCACCAAAGATTCTGTCGAAGCCGTGTTCAAGGCCGGCGCCGAGGCCGCAGCCAAGGCGTTCACCCTGAATCGCGATCGCGTCGAGACCTTCACCAAGAGCTATGAAGGCTTCGCCAAGGCCGGCCAAGAGACCGTCGCCGCGCTGATGACCGCCGGCAATGCCGCGGTCAAGGGCGCCGAGGCGCTCCACGCCGAATCGCTCGCCTTTGGCAAGGCCGCGATCGAGGAGAATATCGCCGCCGTCAACGCCGTCGTCGGCGTCACCAATCCGCAGGAGTTCTTCGATCTCCAGACGCACTACGCCAAGAGCGCGTGGGAAAAGTTCCTGCAGCAGAACACCAAGGTCGGTGAAATGAGCGCCAAGGTCGCGCGCGAGGTGTTCGATCCGCTGGTGACGACGTTCCAGACGGGCGTCGAGAAGTTCGTCAAGCCCTTGACCGTATAGGCGAATCTCGGAACGACCGAAACTTAAAAGGGCCCGCAACGCAAAACGGGCCCTTTTGATTTTCCGCTCTTGCGTTCGGTCCCGGACCCCACGGCCGCCCGGGACGCAAAGAGCCGGCCGGAAAGGAGACCAGAGGGGCTGGTAATCGGCGGCAAAAATCCGATATCCTTGAGTGTGGCGGAAGCGATCGTATCCGCTCTTCGGGACTCGGATTGAAGCGATGACGGACGACAAGCGCGACACCGAACGGCGGACGGTCACCGGGGTGGCGACCAAGACGCGGCCGAAGACCAAGAAGCCCACCATGTACAAGGTGCTTCTTTTGAACGACGACTATACCCCGATGGAGTTCGTCGTTTACGTGCTGGAGCGGTTTTTCCAGAAGAACCGTGAGGAGGCGACCCGGATCATGTTGCACGTTCATCACAAGGGGGTCGGGATATGCGGCGTTTACACCTATGAGGTGGCGGAAACGAAGGTGACGCAAGTGGTCGACTTCGCCCGTCAGAACCAGCATCCCCTCCAGTGCACGATGGAAAAAGACTAGTGCCGGGGTTCTCACGCCAACTCGAACAGACCTTGCATCGCGCGCTCGCGCTGGCGACCGCGCGGCGCCATGAATTCGCGACGCTCGAGCATCTTCTGCTCGCGCTGATCGACGACACCGACGCGGCCGCCGTGATGCGCGCCTGCGGCGTCGATCTGCAGCGACTGCGCGAACGGCTCGGTCATTTCGTCGACGAAGACCTTCGCGACCTCGCCATCACCCGAAGCGAGGACGCGAAGCCGACCCTGAGCTTCCAGCGCGTCGTGCAGCGCGCGCTTTATCACGTGCAGTCGTCCGGCCGCGAGGAAGTCACCGGCGCCAACGTGCTGGTCGCGATCTTCTCCGAGCGCGAAAGCCACGCCGCCGCCTTCCTGCAAGAGCAGGACATGACGCGGCTCGACGCCATCAGCTACATCAGCCACGGCATCGCCAAGACGCCGGGCCGCGGCGAGCAGCGCACGGTGCGTGGCGCCAGCGCCGAAGCCGATTCCGAGACGGAAAAGCCCGCGGCGCCGAAAGGCACCGAGGCGCTGACCGCCTATTGCGTCAACCTCAACCAGAAAGCGCGGGCCGGCAAGATCGATCCGCTGATCGGCCGAGACGCCGAGATCGAGCGCACGATCCAGATCCTCTGCCGGCGCTCGAAGAACAATCCGCTCTATGTCGGCGATCCCGGCGTCGGCAAGACCGCCATCGTCGAAGGCTTGGCGCGCCGCATCGTGCGCAAGGAAGTGCCGCCGGTCCTCTACGACGCGGTGATCTATTCGCTCGACATGGGTTCGCTTCTCGCCGGCACGCGCTATCGCGGGGATTTCGAGGAGCGGCTGAAATCGGTGGTGACCGAGCTCGAAGGCATTCCCGGCGCGATCCTTTTCATCGACGAAATCCACACGGTGATCGGCGCCGGCGCCACCTCGGGCGGCGCCATGGACGCCTCGAATCTGCTCAAGCCGGCGCTGGCCAGCGGCAACATCCGCTGCGTCGGCTCGACCACCTACAAGGAATTCCGCAATTACATCGAGAAGGACCGCGCGCTGCTCCGCCGTTTCCAGAAGATCGACGTGAGCGAGCCGAGCATCGAGGACAGCGTCAAGATCGTGCGCGGCCTCAAGCCCTATTTCGAGGACTATCACAAGGTTCGCTACACGGCGGAGGCGGTGAAGGCCGCGGTCGAGCTTTCGGCCCGTTACATCCACGACCGCAAGCTGCCCGACAAGGCGATCGACGTCATCGACGAGGTCGGCGCCGCCGAGATGCTGAAGCCGGAAAGCCGCCGGCGCAAGGTGATCGGCCTCAAGGACGTGGAGGCGGTGGTGGCCAAAATGGCCCGCATTCCGCCGAAGAGCGTGTCGAAGCAGGACACCGACAACCTGAAAAACCTCGAAGCCGACCTGAAGCAGGTGGTTTATGGCCAGGATACCGCCATCGCCGCGCTGTCCTCGGCGATCAAGCTGGCGCGGGCCGGCCTCCGCGACCCCGAAAAGCCGATCGGCTGCTACCTCTTCGCCGGCCCAACCGGCGTCGGCAAGACCGAGGTGGCGCGCCAACTGGCCTCGATCATGGGCGTCGAACTGATCCGCTTCGACATGTCGGAATACATGGAGCGCCACACCGTCTCGCGGCTGATCGGCGCGCCGCCCGGCTATGTCGGATTCGACCAGGGCGGCCTTCTCACCGACGCCATCGACCAGCATCCGCACGCCGTCCTGTTGCTCGACGAGATCGAGAAGGCGCACAGCGATCTGTTCAACATCCTGCTGCAGGTGATGGACCACGGCAAGCTGACCGACCACAACGGCAAGAGCATCAACTTCCGCAACGTGGTGCTGGTGATGACGACTAATGCCGGCGCCTCCGAGATGCACAAGCAGGCGATCGGCTTCGGCCGCGAGCTCAAGGAGGGCGAGGACGAAGAGGCGATCAAGCGGCTGTTCTCGCCGGAGTTCCGCAACCGGCTCGACGCCACCGTCGCATTCGCGCCACTGGCGCCCGAGGTCGTCACCCGGGTCGTCGACAAGTTCGTGCTGCAGCTCGAGGCGCAGCTTTCCGACCGCCACGTCACCGTGTCGCTGACCGACGAGGCGCGGAGCTGGCTCGCCGAGAAGGGCTACGACAAGCTGAACGGCGCGCGGCCGCTCGCCCGCGTCATCCAGGAGCACATCAAGAAACCGCTCGCGGACGAGCTTCTCTTCGGCCGCCTGACCAAGGGCGGCCATGTCCGCATCCGGCTGGAAAACGGCAAGCTCGCCTTCGACTTCGAGCCGGGCGACCGGCCGAGCGAGAAATACGGTCCGAAGAGCGGCGGCTCCCCCGATTCGATCGAGGAACTCGCGCAATAGCGACGGGCCGGGCACGGGCCGGCCGCCTCATACCCTTTCCCGTTCCGAGTTTCCCGTTGTGCGGGGGGCCGCGCCGCGGCGGCCCTCGGCCTTACGCCTCGATCTTCGCGCGGATCAGCGCAGCGACGCGGCCGATCTCGGCCATGTCGCCCGGCACCGGAGTCCAGTTGAAGCGGAGCCCGTCTCCGGTATGCCGCGGAATGATGTGGAAATGAAGATGAAAGACCGATTGGCCGGCGGCCGGTCCGCTCGATTGCAGCAGATTGACGCCCGCCGGCGACAGCGCCGCCCGCGCCGCCCGCGCCACCTTGCGCGCCGTCTTCACCGTCGCCGCGATCGCCTCTTCCTCGATCGCGAAGACATCCTTGGCGTGGCTCTTCGGGATCGCCAGGGCATGGCCCGGATTGAGCGGATTGATGTCCATGAAGGCCAGCGTCGCGGCGTCCTCGTAAAGCTTGGTGCACGGCAACGCGCCGGCAACGATCTTGCAAAAGATACAATTGGGATCGTGGCTCATGGCTTCCCTCCCCGGCCTCGGCGCGCCATTTTAGCGCGCGACGGATGAAGAGAGAAGCCGACTTCCGCGCAACGCCGCGCCGCCCGGCATGGTTAAAGCGCGGCGACGACCTTTTGCAGCTTCGCCCGCACCATTTCCGCCGTCGCCCGCAAGGCGGGATTCGGGATCGCCTGCATCGAGGCCACCGGATCGATCGCCGCCACCTCGGTCTCGCCGGCGCCGACCTCCTGCACGATGACATTGCAAGGCAGCATGGTGCCGACCTTGTCCTCGACCTTCAACGCCTCGAAGGCAAGGTTCGGGTTGCAGGCGCCGAGGATGCGGTAGTTGCGGAACTCGGCGCCGATCTTCTTCTTGAAGGTATCCTTGAGATCGATCTCGGTAATGATGCCGAAGCCTTCCGTCTTCAGTGCCTCGACAGTGTGCCGAACCGCATCCTCGAAGCCTCGCGAAAGGGTCTTGCTGAAGTAATAGGTCATTGATGTCTCCAAACCATCGTCTGCGGCGCGGCCGGGCCGCGCCAATCGGGGAAACTCGTCCGGCCCGCCGCCGCCGGCCATGATACAGGTCAAAGACGCGCGCGGCGCTGGCTAATCGGTCTCCTTGCGGAAGGGCGCGTGCTGGTCCAGCGCGGCGATTTCGGCCGCGACGGCGCGCCGCTCGCGTTCGAGGAACCGGCGCACGGCGTCCTCGAAACCCGCGTCCGCGATCCAGTGCGCCGAATAGGTCGGCTTCGGCCGATAGCCGCGGGCGAGCTTGTGCGGACCCTGCGCCCCAGCCTCGACGCGGGCGAGGCGATGGGCGATGGCATAATCGATCGCCTGGTAGTAGCAGAGCTCGAAATGCAGGAAAGGGCGATCCTCGGTGGCGCCCCAATAACGACCGTAAAGCGTGTTCGCATCCTTAAGGTTCAAGGCTCCGGCGATCGGCTGCCCTTCCTTCATGGCGAAGATCAGCACCACCTTGTCGGCCAGGGTGCGGCCAAGCTCGGAGAAGAAGGACCGGTTGAGATAGGGCCGGCCCCATTTGCGGCTGCCGGTATCACGATAGAAGCGATACATGGCGTCCCAATGCCGCTCGGTGATCTCGGCGCCGGACAGCAGGCTGATCGAGAGGTCGTCGCCCAGCGCCTCGCGGCGCTCGCGCTTCACCGCCTTGCGCTTGCGCGAGGCGAGATCGGCGAGAAAGCCATCGAAGCTCGGGTAATCGCGGTTTTCCCAATGGAACTGCTCGCCGGTGCGGAGCAGAAATCCGCGCGCGCCGCAAAACCGCGCCTCCGGCTCGGTGCAGAAGGTGATATGGGCCGAGGAAAGCTCGTAATGACGCGCGATCGCGACGGCGCCGCCGAGAAGCTGCTCGGCGACGTCCGACCACGGCGCGTCCGGGCGGACCAGGAAGCGCGGCCCCGGCACCGGCGTGAAGGGAACTGAAATCTGCAGCTTCGGGTAATAGCGGCCGCCGGCGCTCTCGTAGGCCTCGGCCCAGCCGTGGTCGAAAACATATTCGCCGAAGGAATGGCTCTTGAGATAGGCGGGCGCGCAACCGACCAGGCGGCCGGCCTCGTCCTCCACCGCAAGATGCTGCGGCGCCCAGCCGGTCTCGGCCTTGACCGCGCCGCTCGCCTCAAGGGCGGCGAGAAAGGCGTGCGAGACGAACGGGTTCTCGGCCCCGGCGCAAGCGTCCCAGTCCTCGGCCGCGACCTCGGCGATGGCGGAAAACACCCGGATGCGATAGCCGCAGCCGTCATCCATCGGCTTCGCTCGCGCCCGCTGCCGGCCGCCAAGTCTCGAAGATGACGTTGTCGGCGAACTGCCGCGCCTGCTCGGCATCCGCCTTGGAATGCACCGTCCAGGTCAGAACCGGAAGCCCCTTGGCCTTGGCGAAGCGGCTGAAATCGGACGGCAGCGCGTGGACGTCATGGGCGATGAAATCCGGCGCCGGGCGCAGGCCGGCGATGGTCTCGGCGATTGCGGCCCGCGTCCCGGCATCCCATTTCCGCGGCGCGTCGACGATCTGGCCGCGCGGCACCGCCGGCCGGTTCTGTCGGAACCAGTCCACGGTCTGAAGCGCGAAGGATTGCACGGCGACCGGGCCCGCGTAGCCATCGAGAAGGCGGGCGACCTCGGCCTCGAGCGCGCCGACCGGGCGATCTGGCGGCGACTTGATCTCGATCAGCAGCGGCACGCCGCCGGCAACGAGGTCGAGAATCTCGGCCAAGGTCGGAATCGTTTCCTGCGTGCCGTTGATGGCGAGCGCCGAAAGCTCGGCCGCCGTGCGCTCGGCGGCTTCGCCCGCGATGCCGCAAAGCCGTTCCAGGCGGCGGTCGTGAAACACCATGGCGACGTTATCGCGGGCGGCCAGCACGTCAAGCTCGATGCCGAAGCCATGGGCGAGCGCGGCGCGAAAGGCGGCGCGGGAGTTCTCCGGCACCAGGTTTTCGGGGCCGTGCAATCCGCGATGGGCGAAAGGGGTCTGCCAAAGCCAGGCTGGCGTCATGACGCGATTCTCCGCAAAACCGAGCCGCCTTGCGAGCAAAAAACAGCCCCCGCCGGGCGGCGGACGGGCGATTTCCGGGGATCAGCGGGATTTAGTGAACCGGGGCTTCCGCCGCGGCCTTTTCGGCCTCGAGCGAATAGCCCGCCGACCGCACGGTACGGATCAGATCGAGCTCGCCCGGCGCGTTCAAGGCCTTGCGCAGCCGCCGGATATGGACGTCGACGGTGCGCGGCTCGATGAACAGATCGGGGCCCCAGACGGCATCGAGCAACTGCTCGCGCGAGAGCACCCGGCCGCGCCGCTCCATGAAGCAACGCAGGAGGCGAAACTCGGTCGGGCCGAGCACGACGTCGCGGTTGCCGCGGTAGACCCGGTGGGCGGCGAGATCCATCACCAGATCGCCATAGACGAGGCGCTCGTCGGCGACCGCAGGATTGGCGCGGCGGAACAGCGCCCGGACGCGCGCCGACAGCTCCTCCAGGGTGAAGGGCTTCGACAGGTAGTCGTCGGCACCGGCATCGAGACCGCGCACGCGGTCGGTGGGCTCGGTTCGCGCCGTGAGCATGAGGATCGGCATGTTGCGGGTTTCCATGCGCCGGCGCAGCTGGCGGCAGACCTCGATGCCGGAAAGCCGCGGCAGCATCCAGTCAAGCACGATCAGATCCGGCGGATTCTCGCGCACCTTGAGCAGGGCCTCCTCGCCGTCACCCGCCTCGTCGACCTCGTAACCCTGCTTCTCCAGGTTATAGCGCAGCATCTGCACGAGCGGCGCTTCGTCCTCGGTGATGAGTATGCGCGGTTTCATCGGTCGGTCCTATTCTGTCCGTTCCGGCGCCACGGCGAAGCTCGTGGTATCGCCCTTCGGTCGCGCCTCGGCAATCGGCGTGCCGAGGACGAGATAATGGATAAGCTCGGCGATATTGGTGGCATGGTCGCCGATGCGCTCGATGTTCTTGGCGATGAAGAGGAGATGCGTGCAGGACGTGATCGAACGCGGGTCCTCCATCATGTAGGTGAGAAGCTCGCGGAACAGGCTGGTGTAGAGCGCGTCGACCTCCTCGTCGAGCTTCCAGACCGCCAGCGCCTCCTCGACGTCGCCCGCGACGAAGGCGTCGAGCACGTCCTTGATCATGCCCTGGACCAGCGCCCCCATGCGCGGGATCGCGTGCACCGGCGGCACCGCCGGCACTTGGTTCAAGCTGACGGCGCGTTTCGCCACATTGGCCGCGTAGTCGCCGATGCGCTCGATATCGCCCGAGATGCGCAGCGCCGCGACAATGGTGCGGAGATCGCTCGCGACCGGCTGGCGAAGCGCAATCAGCCGCACCGCGAGGTTGTCCACCTCGCGTTCGAGTTCGTCGACCTTGGCATCCGCCGCCATGGTCTCGACGGCCAGCTCGGAATCGCGCTTGACCACCGCCTGGATCGCCGAAGCCAGTTGATTCTCGGCCAAACCGCCCATCCGGGTCAGGATGTTCTTCAGCCGCGCCAGCTCGTCGTCATAGGCTCTGACCGTATGCTCCATCGCCATGGTTCGCTCCTTGGCCCCAAGGGCCGGCAACCCGCCGTCAAAACCAAAACTCTACTCTATATTGGGGTACCGGGCCTTAAAATGCGCCAGAGCGATGACGGCAAGATGACAGATTGATGTCGTTACGATGACATGGGCGGGATTCCGGCCGATGGCAAGCCCGCGCCGGCGCTATTCCGCCGTCACGCCGCCGTCACCGGGGCGACGGCAGCGGGAAGCAGCACCGTGAAGCAGGAGCCCTCACCGACCGTGCTGTCGATCTGCAGGCTGCCGCGATGGCGGTTGACGATGTGCTTGACGATCGCGAGGCCAAGCCCGGTGCCGCCGAGAACGCGGCTGCGGGCGCTGTCGACCCGGTAGAAGCGCTCGGTCAGGCGCGGCAGATGCTCGCGCGGGATTCCGGCCCCCTGGTCGCGCACAGAAATCGCCAGCGCCGGCCCGCGGCGGCCGCTGTCGCGCTTGACCGCGACCCGAATCGCCGTGTCGGGGCGGCCATATTTGATCGCGTTGTCGATCAGGTTTTGGAACACCTGAACGAGTTCGTCGCGATCGCCCACCACCGGCGGCAGGTCGGGCTCGGCCTCGACCTCGATGGTCATCGTCTTGCCCGCGGCCGTGAGCTTCAGGGTCTCGGCCACCGAAACCAGCATCTGGCGCAGATCGACCGCGGTCTCCGGCGGGGTATGTTCGCGAAGCTCGATTTCGGAAAGCGACATCAGGTCATGGACGAGACGCGACATGCGCTCGGCCTGCTCGCGCATGATGACGAGGAAGCGGGCGCGCGCCTCGGAATCGTCCTTGGCCGGTCCCTGCAGCGTCTGGATGAAGCCGAGCAGGGTCGCCAAGGGCGTGCGCATCTCGTGGCTCGCGTTGGCGACGAAATCGACCCGCATCTCCTCGGCCCGCTTCATGGCGGTGAAATCCTGCAAGCTCAGGAGCGCCGCGGCGCCCTTTGAACGCTCGGGCGACAGCGCCACCACCTGTAGGCGGAAGAAGCGGGGCGTCGGCCCCGGCGGCGCGTACTCCACCGTCCGGCTGCGTCCGCCCGCGATCACCGCCTGCACCGCCTCGAGCACGGCGGGGTGACGCAGGACGAGCGCCAGGTCGCGGTCGATGAGCTGCTCGCCGAACAGCCGTGCGGCAGCGCGGTTGGCGCGCCGCACCCGGCCCTCGCGGCTGATCATCAGCACCGGATCGGGCAAGGCCGCGAAGCCCTCGTCCTCGACCGCAAGTGCGTCGAGCAGGCGATCGTGCTCGGACTGCAGGGCGCGGCGAAGCCGCGCCGCCGTCGCCGCGAGATCGCCGAGCAAGGGCACCCGCGGCACCGGCGCCGGCGTCTTTTCGGCCAAGCTCTCGATATAGGCGGTCACCTTGCCGATAGCCTCCAGATGGAGCGCGAGAAGCCCCGCCTGCAAAAGCCCAACGACGACGACCATGACGACCGCTGCCGCTGGCGAAAGATGGCGCGCGTCTTCGGCGATCCACAACACGGCGACCACCGGCATGAGCAGGACCGCGAGCGCGAACCAGAAAGAGCGGCTGGGAAAACGGCGGGTCGATGGGGCCACGGCCTTGTCCGCCCGGCTAGCTCGGGGAGCGCGCGCACGACCCGGTCATGGCGCCGCCAGATAATGAAGGCTGAACAGATTCATCGCGTCCGTCCACACGTTCTCGGGGCGGAAGCCGGCATGCGCCGCGAGCGCCCGGAATTCCGCCACCGAATATTTGTGCGAGTTCTCCACGTGCACCCGCTCGCCGCTGCGGAAGCGGATCGGCTGGCCCGCCACCCGCACCACCTGATCGCGGCGGCTTTCGATGAACATCTCGACCCGCCCGGCATCGGCATTATAGGCGCCAACATAGGCGAAATTTGCAAGATCGAAGCTGCCGTCAAGCTCGCGGTTGATGCGGGTCAAGAGGTTTAGGATGAAGGCCGCGGTCACGCCCTTGGCATCGTTATAGGCGGCATCGAGGACCGCCGGATCCTTCTTCAGATCGACGCCGACCAGCATGCCGCCGCCCTGGAGCTGCTCGGCCGCGGTGGCGAGGAAGGCGATCGCCTCGGGCGCCGAGAAATTGCCGATCGTCGAGCCGAGAAACAGGCCGACGCGGCGTCCGGCGCCGGGCGCGAGATCGGGCAAGGGAAAGCGCCGCGTATAATCGGCGCAAACCGCAATGACCGGCAGGCCGGGATAATCGGCGGCGAGCGCCGCCGCCGCCTGGCGCAGGTGATCGCCCGAGATATCGACCGGCACATAGGCGGAAGGCCGCTCCAACGCCGCCAGCAGAAGCCTGATCTTCACCGTCGCGCCGGCGCCGAACTCGATCAGCTGGCAGCCCGGCCCGAGCGCCGCCGCGATGCCGGCGGCGTGGCGGCGCAGAAGATCAGTCTCGGCTCGAAAGGGATAATATTCGTCGAGATCGCAGATCGCTTCGAACAGCTGCGAGCCACGCTCGTCATAAAGGAACTTGCAGGAAAGCTGCTTCGACGTCCGCCTGAGGCCGGCCAAGACCGCGTCGCGGAAGCTCGCAGTCGACGGCGCAAGATCGCGGAAGGCCGTAGGCGATCGCAACGACCGGACAGCGGGCAAGCGATAGTCGAATCCGCCGGGCATGGCCCATCATAACAGGCCGCTGGCGGAAGGCCACCTCCTCGGTGCCGTGGCCCGACGGCCAGGCCGGGAAGCCAAATCAATAGGATTTCGGCAGGCCGAGCACATGCTCAGCGACGTAGCAGAGGATGAGCTCGGCCGAAACCGGCGCGATGCGGGCGATCATGATCTCGCGCAGGAAGCGCTCGACATGATACTCCTTGGCATAACCGTAGCCGCCGTGGGTGAGGACCGCCCGCTCGCAGGCCTCGAAACCGGCCTCGGCGGCAAGATATTTCGCGGCATTGGCCTCGGCGCCGCAGGGCGCGCCGCGGTCGTAAAGATCGGCGGCGCGGAAGACCATCAGGTTCGCCGCCTCGAGCGCCATCCAGGCCCGCGCCAGCGGATGCTGGATCGCCTGGTTCTGACCGATCTTCCGCCCGAAGACGGTGCGCGTATTGGCGTAGTCGACGGCCCGGTCCAGCGCCGCACGGCCCAAGCCCACCGCCTCGGCGCCGATCAGGATGCGCTCCGGATTGAGACCGTGCAGGAGATAGCGGAATC
>JAJYTL010000301.1 GCA_021793055.1 Pseudomonadota bacterium | reverse complement strand
CCGCAATCGGCAGGCGAAACTTCTTGTTGGGCTTCACGAAATCCCGGTAATAGGCGATCGCGTAATTGACCAGCCGGTCGAGGATCGGATGGTCCTCGGGGCGCGCGCCGGGCACGTAGCGGGCGATGAAGCCCCAGAGCACGACGCGGTCTTCGGTATTCGCCGCGCTCGCCAGGTTCATCAGCACCGCAAACGACAGCGGCACGGTTTCCTCCGGCGGCCGGCCGCGGTGGATATGCCACACCGGATTGGCGTAGCGCTCTTTCGCCGCCTGCGCCGGAAAGCTTTCGAGCGCCGCGATATAGTCGTCGACGGTGCGCGGAATGACGCCGAAGTGCAGCCGTTTCGCCGCCGTCGGCTTCTGGTACATGAAATAGGCGAGGCTCTCGGGCGAGGCGTAGGCGAGCCATTCCTCGATGGTGAGGCCGTTGCCGCGCGACTTGGAGATCTTCTCGCCCTGGGCATCGAGGAAGAGCTCGTAGGCGAAGCCCTCCGGCGGCGGCTGATGCAGCCGCTCGCAGATATGGCCCGAGAGCTTGGCGGAGGGCGTGAGGTCCTTGCCGTACATCTCGTAGTCGACGTCGAAGGTGCGCCAGCGCATGGCCCAGTCGGCTTTCCATTGCAGCTTGCAATTTCCGCCCGTCACCGGCACTTCGGTCGCGCTGCCGTCCTCGTCGCGGAAGGTGATGGTGCCGGCTTCCGGATCGGTGGCGATCAAGGGCACCTGCAGCACCTTGCCGGTCTTCGGCGAGACCGGCAGGAAAGGGCTATAGGTCGCCGCCCGCTCAGCACGCAAGGAGGGCAGCATGATCTCCATCACGTCCTTGTAGTGGCGCAGCATCTCGCGCAGCGTCGCGTCGAAGCGGCCGCTCTGGTAGCACTGGGTGGCACTCATGAACTCGTACTCGAAGCCGAAGGCGTCGAGAAACTCGCGCAGCTTGCCGTTGTTGTGATGGGCGAAGCTCTCGCAGCAGCCGAAGGGATCGGGCACGCGGGTCAGCGGAAAATCGATGAAGCGGCGCAGCATCTCGGGCTGCGGCACGTTGTCCGGCACCTTGCGCAGGCCGTCCATGTCGTCGGAGAAGGCGATGAGCCGCGTCGGCATGTCGGAGAGCTGCGCGAAGGCGTGGCGCACCATCGAGGTCCGCGCCACTTCGCCGAAGGTGCCGATATGGGGCAGGCCGGAGGGGCCGTAGCCGGTCTCGAACAGAACAAAATCCTTGGGCGTCGCGCGATTTTTCGCGCGCACGACGAGCTTGGCCGCTTCTTCGAACGGCCAAGCCTTGCTGGAAAGGGCGATTTCGGCGATTTCGGTCATGGTCCTCTCGTCCGCGCGCGACGATACAGCAAGATCGCGACGGATGGCACCCGCTCGATCGGTCGCTCGGCCCCCTTCGATAGGCCAGCGCGCCGCCCGGCGTCAATCGGCGTCGCCGAGCGGGCGGCGGGAACCGGCGAGGGCGTTGCCAAGAGGCGAAGACTTGGGCTAAGGAGACCGTACCGCCGCTTCCACCCGATATAAGAGGGCGCCATGGCCAACACCCGTCGTGTACGCGAAATTCTTTCCTGGTACGAGAGCGACAACCCCGGCACCAAGGCCAATCTCGCCCGCATCCTGATGCAGGGGCGCCTCGGCGGCACCGGCAAGCTGATCATCCTGCCGGTCGATCAGGGTTTCGAGCATGGGCCGGCGCGCTCCTTCGCGCCCAATCCGCCCGCCTATCACCCGCATTATCACTTTCAGCTCGCGCGCGACGCCGGGCTCAGCGCCTATGCCAGCGTCCTCGGCATGCTGGAGGCCGGCGCCGATACCTTCGCCGGCGAAGTGCCACTCATTCTAAAGATGAACTCGGCCAACAGCCTCGACCGCAACAAGACCGGCGCCGATCAGGCGGTCACCGCCTCAATCCGGGACGCGCTCCGCCTCGGCTGCGCCGCCGTCGGCTTCACCATCTACCCGAGCTCGGACGCCGCCTACGGCATGATCGAGGAGGTGCGGGCGCTGGCCGCCGAGGCCAAGGCGCATGGGCTTGCCGTCGTCGTCTGGTCCTATCCGCGCGGCGGCGATCTCTCGAAGGAAGGCGAGACCGCGATCGACGTCGTCGCCTATGCCGCCCACATGGCGGCGCTGATCGGCGCCCATATCATCAAGGTCAAGCTGCCGAGCGCCTATATCGAGCAGGCGGAAGCGAAAAAGGTCTACGAGGCGCAGAAGATCGACATCTCGACCCCGGCCAAGCGCGTCGCACATGTCGTGCAGGCGTGTTTCCAGGGCCGGCGCATCGTCGTCTTCTCGGGCGGCGCCGCCAAGGGCGCGGACGCGGTGTTCGAGGATGCCCGCGCCATCCGCGACGGCGGCGGCAACGGCTCGATCATCGGCCGCAACACCTTCCAGCGGCCCCGCGAGCAGGCCATCGCCATGCTCGACAAGCTGGTCAACATCTATAAAGGGCGGGAATAGACCTGCACACCACGCGGCTTTACCTAATCACGCCGCCGGCGCTCGATCCCGCGGCCTTCGCCGACGATCTCGCCCGGGCGCTCGACGCCGGCGATGTCGCGGCCTTGCAGCTGCGCCTGAAGGACGTCGCCGACGACGTCTGGCGCCGCGCCATCGCGGCGCTGAAGCCGATCGCGGAGGCCCGCGACGTCGCCTTCATCGTCAACGACCGGCCGGATCTGGCTAAGGAAATGGACGCCGACGGCGTCCATATCGGCCAGCAGGACGCCGATTACGAGACCGCGCGGGCGCTGCTCGGTCCCGACAAGATCGTCGGCGTGACCTGCCATGCCTCGCGCCATCTCGCCATGGAGGCGGCGGAGCGGGGCGCCGATTACGTCGCCTTCGGCAGCTTCTATCCGACCGCGACCAAGCAGGTCCAGACGCTCGCCGAGCCCGAGATTCTGCGCTGGTGGGACGAGATCTTCGAGATCCCCTCAGTGGCGATCGGCGGCATCACGGTGGAGAACTGCGGCGCCCTGGTCGAGGCCGGGGCCGACTTCCTGGCGGTAATCGCCGGCGTCTGGGCCTACCCGGCCGGCCCGGCCGCGGCGGTCAAGGCCTTCGCACAAGCGATTGCCAGAGCGGGCGGCGGCTGATAGGGTCCCGCCCCTTCCCGCAAGCATCGGCCAACGGCACAGAATGGCGTACCGCTCCGCTCTCATCAATGTCATGGCGCAAGCCGCGCGCAAGGCCGCGCGCGGCCTGGTGCGCGATTTCGGCGAGGTCGAACAGCTCCAGGTCTCGAAGAAGGGGCCGGCGGATTTCGTCAGCGCCGCCGATCTCCGCGCCGAGGAGGTGTTGCGCCGCGAATTGCAGAAGGCGCGCCCCACTTTCGGCCTCCGCATGGAAGAGAGCGGCGAGACGGCGGGCAGCGACCGCGAATTCGTCTGGGTGGTCGATCCCCTGGACGGCACCACCAACTTCCTGCACGGCATCCCGCATTTCGCCATCTCGATCGGGCTCGAGCGCGCCGGCCAGCCAGTCGCCGGGGTGATCTACGACCCGGTCAAGGACGAGATGTTCTGGGCCGAGAACGGGCAGGGCGCCCATCTCAACGACCATCGCCTGCGGGTGTCCTCGCGCAGCAAGCTGACCGAGGCCGTGCTCGCGACCGGCATCCCCTTCCATGGCCGGGCCGGGCACGAGAATTTTCTCGCCGAACTGGCCGCGGTCGCTGCCGAAGTCGCCGGCATCCGCCGGTTCGGCGCCGCGGCGCTCGACCTCGCCTACGTCGCCGCCGGACGCTACGAGGGATTCTGGGAGACCGGCCTGAGCCGCTGGGACATCTCGGCCGGCCTTCTTCTGGTGCGCGAGGCGGGCGGCCTGGTGAGCGAGATCGACGGCGGCAACAAGATGCTGGAAAGCGGCAGCGTGCTTGCCGCCAACGCCAGTCTTCATGAACCGATCCGAACGCTGTTGCGGCGCGCGAAGCAACGGCCTTAGAAGCCACGCCAAACCGCAAAGCGGTTGTGGCCTTCCGGGGCATGAGCTAATGTCGGCGAAAATTGACCGGGGAAGGCAGTGAGGGGATCAGGCGGAACGCCAAGGCCGGCATCTTCCATCGCAAGATGGCGGCGGCAGCGCTTCGGACTTACGCTCGGCTTGAGTTTCGTGCTGCTCTCGGGCCTGACCACCGGCGCCGCGGCTCGCGGACGGACGGCGAATGCCGGCGAGCCCTCAATCGAGATTCATATGGGCGTTCTCGACCAGCTTTCGCCGGTTTCCGGACCGGAAGGCCGGGTGATTCGCCT
>JAJYTL010000300.1 GCA_021793055.1 Pseudomonadota bacterium | reverse complement strand
CCATCCAGCGCCTGATCAAGACCCGGCCGGCGCCCTTGATGAGCGCCCGTTTCGCGAGCCGCATCCAGCCCGGCAATCTCGAGGACGATCTCGGCCTGCTCGAGGATTGCGACTGGATCTGCGAGGCGATCATCGAGAACCTCGACCTCAAGCAGGGGCTCTATCGCAAGCTCGACGACGTCCGCAAGCTCGGCTCCATCGTCACCTCGAACACGTCGACGATTCCCCTGAACGAGCTGATCAAGGGGCTGCCGGCGGGTTTCGCGCAGGATTTCGCGATCACCCATTTCTTCAATCCACCGCGTTATATGCGTCTTCTCGAACTGGTCGCCGGGCCGACCACGCGGGCGGAGGCGATCGCTGCGTTGCGCGCGTTCGGCGACGTCCGGCTCGGCAAGGAAGTGGTGGCGGCCAAGGACACGCCCGGCTTCATCGCCAACCGCATTGGCATTTTCTGGTCGACCGTCGCCATGCAGGGCGCTTTCGATCTCGATCTCACGGTCGAAGAGGCGGATGCGATCGTCGGCCGGCCGATGGGGATTCCGAAGACCGGCATGTTCGGCCTCGCCGATCTCACCGGTCTCGATCTCGGGCCGCATATCATGGCCTCGATGCTGAGCTTGGTGCCGAAGTCGGACGCGCTCGCCAAGACCTATCGGCCGGACCATCCGCTGGCCAAGCTGACCGCGAAGCTGATCGCCGAGGGCTATACCGGGCGCAAGGGCAAGGGCGGATTCTACCGCAATCGCGGCAAGGAGGCGATCGACCTCAAGAGCGGCGAATTCCGCCCGCGGCAGAAGGCGTCGCTCGAGTCCGTGCGGGCCGCGCGCGGCGGCCTCCGTGCCTTGGCCGAGCATCCGGACAAGGGCGGGCGCTATGCCTGGCTGGTGCTGTCGCGGGTCCTGTCCTACGCCGCCGATCTGGTGCCCGAGATCGCCGATGACGTGCTTGCCGTCGATACCGCGATGAAGACCGGCTATGCCTGGAAGCAGGGGCCTTTCGAGCAGATCGACCAACTTGGCAGCGGCTGGTTCGCCGAGAAGCTCGCCGCCGAAGGCCTGCCGGTGCCGAAGCTCGTGCAGATCGCGGCCGGCCGGCCGTTCTATCGCGAAGACGGCGACAAGGCCTATTACCTCACCACCAAGGGCGATTACGCGGAAATTCCGAGCGCGCCCGACGCCTGGATGCTGGCCGACAAGAAGCGCGGCAAGGCGCCGATCGCCGCCAACAAGTCGGCCTCACTCTGGGACATCGGCGATGGCGTCGCCTGTCTCGAATTCCATTCCAAGATGAACGCCATCGACGGCGACATCGTCAACATGGTGCGCGAGGCGGCGAAGATCGACCGTCGCGGCTTCAAGGCGCTGGTGATCGCCAACGACGCCGACAACTTCTCGGTCGGGGCCAATATCGGGCTCGCGCTCTTCGCCGCCAATATCGCGCTCTGGCCGTTGCTCGAAAACGGCACTGCCGAGGGCCAGAACGCCTTTCTCGGCTTGAAGTACGCGCCCTTCCCGGTGGTCGCTGCGCCGGCCGGCATGGCCTTGGGCGGCGGCTGCGAGGTCTGCCTTCATGCCGACACCATCGAGGCCCACGCGGAAACCTACATGGGCTTGGTCGAGACCGGCGTCGGGCTGATCCCGTCCTGGGGCGGCTGCAAGGAGCTGTTGTTCCGCACGCTTGCCAACAAGCGCCGGCCGGGCGGGCCGATGCCGGCGATCGCGCAAGCCTTCGAGACCATCTCTATGGCCAAGGTCGCGACCTCGGCGGCGGAGGCGCGCGACATGAACTACCTCAGGCCGGCGGACGGCATCACCATGAACCGCCGCCGGCTGGTGCCGGCGGCCAAGGCGCGGGCGCTTTCGATGGTCGCCGGCTACAAGCCGCCGGAACCGCCCGAGGCTTCGTTGCCCGGGCCGACCGCGAAGGCGGCGCTCGATCTCGCCGTCGAGGGGCTGGTGACCCAGGGCAAGGCGACCGCCTATGACGGCGAGGTCGCCGCCGCCTTGGCGCGCGTCCTCTCGGGCGGCGATACCGACGTCACCGAGACGGTCACGGAGAAGGACCTGCTGGCCTTGGAGCGTCAGGCCTTCCTCGGCCTAATCCGCAAGGGACCGACCCTGGACCGCATCGCCCATATGCTCGAAACCGGCAAGCCGCTGCGAAACTGAAGAAGGCGCCGACATGACAAGTTACCGAGCCCCACTCAAGGACATCCGCTTCGTCCTCGACGATTATCTCGCGATCGATCGCTACGCCAATCTGCCGCGCTTCGCCGACGCGCCGGCCGAGGTGACCGACGCGATCCTGGAAGAGGGCGCGAAGCTTCTCGAAAAGGCGATCCATCCGCTGAATGCGAGCGGCGACGTCGAGGGCTGCACGTTCGCGAACGGCGTGGTGACGACGCCGGCCGGCTTCCGCGAGGCCTATAACGAATATATCGAGGGCGGCTGGGGCGGCCTCACCGCCGATGCCGAATGGGGCGGCCAGGGCATGCCGCGGGTCCTCGGCCTGGTCTTCGCCGAGATGATGTCGTCCGCCAACATGGCCTTCGGCATGTATCCGGGCCTGACCCACGGCGCCTACGACGCGATCGAGGCGCATGCCTCGGACGAGCTCAAGCGCATCTATCTGCCGAAACTCGCGACCGGCGCGTGGACCGGCACGATGAACCTGACCGAGCCCCATTGCGGCACCGATCTCGGACTGCTCAAGACGCGCGCCGAGCCCGCTGCCGACGGCAGTTATCGCATCACCGGCACCAAGATCTTCATCTCCGCTGGCGAGCACGATCTGGCGCCGAACATCGTCCATCTGGTGCTGGCGCGCATCGCTGGTGCGCCTGAGGGCATCCGCGGCATCAGCCTGTTCATCGTGCCGAAATTCCTGGTGCAGCCCGATGGCAGCCTTGGCGCGCGCAACGGCGTCGCCTGCGGCTCCATCGAGGAGAAGATGGGCATCCACGCCAACGCCACCTGCGTGATGAACTACGACAATGCGGTCGGCTATCTCGTCGGCGAGCCCGAGAAGGGCATGCGGGCGATGTTCACGATGATGAACGCGGCCCGGCTCGGCGTCGGCATGCAAGGGCTCGGCGTCGCCGAGGTCGCCTATCAGAACGCCGTCATCTATACCCGCGAGCGGCTTCAGGGCCGTGGCCTGAAAGGGACGGAATTCCCCGACAAGCCGGCCGATCCGATCATCGTGCACCCCGACGTGCGCCGCATGTTGATGACCATGCGGGCCTTTATCGAGGGCGCCCGCGCCTTCGCGCTCGACGCCGGGATCAAGGCCGATTTCGCCCACAGCCATCCCGATCCGGCGGTGCGGCGCGAGGTCGAGGATTACCTTGCCCTGGTCACGCCGGTGATCAAATCCTACTTCACCGAGAAGGGCTACGAAGTCGCGACGCTGGCGCAGCAATGCTTCGGCGGCCACGGCTACATCCGCGAGACCGGCATGGAGCAGTTCGTGCGTGACGCCCGCATCGCGATGATCTACGAAGGCACCAACGGCATCCAGGCCCTCGACTTGGTCGGCCGCAAGCTCGGCTCGCACATGGGCCAGCTGCTTCGCACCTTTTTCCATCCGATCGACCGTTTCATCGCCGAGCGCGGCACCGACCCCAAGATCGGCAAGCCCTTCGTGCAGCCCCTGGCGCGCGCCTTCGCCAAGCTGCAGCAGGCGACCGCCTGGATCGCCGAGCAGGGATTGCGCGATCCCGAGGAAGCCGGTGCCGCGGCCGACGACTACCTGGAGCTTTTTGGCCTAGTCGCTCTGGGCTACACCTGGGCGCGGATGGCGGAAACCGCGAGCGCGAAACTCGCGGACGGCGGCGGCGAGGACAAGGCGTTCTACGAGAACAAGCTGATCACCGCCCGCTTCTTCATGGAGCGGATGCTGCCCGACACCAACGCGCTGGCGCTTCGGGTTCAGGCCGGTAAGGCCGCGATGATGGCGCTGCCGGCCGAGGCGTTCTGAACCCGCCATCGTCTCGCGACAAGACCGGAGAGAGGACCATGCTGCCCCGCACGCTGTTCACGCCCGAGCACGATCTCTTCCGCCAATCGGTGCGGACCTTCATGGAGCGCGAGATCGCGCCGCATCGCGAAGCCTGGGAGGATGCCGGCATGGTCAGCCGCGACGCTTGGCGCAAGGCGGGCGCGGCGGGCTTTCTCTGCCCCACCATGCCGGAGGAATATGGCGGCGCCGGCGTCGATCGCCTCTACAGCGCGATCCTGATCGAGGAGACGGCGCGGATCGGCG
>JAJYTL010000299.1 GCA_021793055.1 Pseudomonadota bacterium | reverse complement strand
TCCGCGACCTGCTGCTGCGGATCGCGAGCGACCATCCGGAGGTGGTCAAGGTCGGCGACGTGCCGCCGCCCATGGTCATCTTCCAGGCCTTCGGCGACAGTACGCTCAACTTCGAGTTGCGCTGCATCATCCGCAACATCGCGATGATCCTAGTCGTGCGCAGCGACTTGAATTTCGCCATCGACAAACTTTTCCGCGAGAACAAGATCGAGATCTCCTTCCCGCAGCGCGACATCTGGATTCGCGGCTGGCCGGAGCTTCGCACTCGCGCGACGCCCGAGGAGCGAAAGCCGCCCGAAACCCCGAGGCCGGACGCCCCGGACGCGCCGCCGGCGTGAGCTTAGGTTTTCTTGCGGCGGCGGAGCTTCAGCGCGATAGGCGGGACAAAGACCGCGACAGCAAGCAGGGCCAGCGCGAGAAGCCCGTTCTCGATCGCCGATTTCTGGCCGGCGAGCGCCTGCCGCCCGGCGTAGCCGAGATAGGCATAGGAGAGCGTTGCCGGCGCCATGCAAACCAGCGACGCCGCCACGTAATCGCGGAGCGGAATGCGCGCGAGGCCAAGCGCGTAATTCAACAGATTGAAGGGAAAAAGCGGCACCAGACGGACGAAGGCGACAAAGCGCCAGCCCTCTTCCTCGACGCCCTCGATCAACCGCCTCAAAAGGCCGCCGCCCCGCCGCGCCACCCAATTGGCAGCAAAATAGCGCGCGATGAGGAACGCCAAGGTCGCGCCGACCGTCCCCGCCACGAGGGCATAGACCGACCCCCAAAGCGGCCCGAACAAGGCGCCAGCCGCGAGCGTGAACAGCGCGCCCGGCACGAACAGGAGCGTGGCCAGGACATAGGCCAGCATATAGACGGCCGGTGCCCAGAAGCCCGCGGCCCGAACCCAATCTTCAACTGCCGCGACGTCGATCTGGCCGCGAAAAAAAATCGCGAGCGCGATGGCAAGGGTAAGTGCAAGGCCGAAGGCGACGCGCGCGGCGAGACGGCCGACCGCCGGCGTCGATCTTGATGAATTCTCGGAAGCCATGTTTCGGCCCTCGATAAATACGCCACGCGATCGGACGGGATGGCCCGGCCTTCGGTCGGCGCGGGGCGCGCGGGATCACGACGTCGAACCGGAGACGGCCGCCCTCTCGGCCAACCGTTCTCTAGGCACCGCGAATTCGGCGACAATGTCAATTCACGTCGGCGTGAGGCCGGCGCTCGCGCGCCGCGCCGCGATCCCGTCGATTAAAAGCGCCCCGGACTCCGCGCACGGCACGCGATCTGGACACAGTCCAGACCGCTAAGCGCATGCGGAAAAAGGCCGAAACGGATTTGATCGCCGATCCGCGGATGCTATGGTGAGGCTCGGATTTTGCGCGGGAAACGTTTCATGTTTCAGGGGCTCACTTTCGATCCGGTCGAGCTTCCGCCGGCGGCGGAAGCATTGCGCCGGGAGGTGCGGGAGTTTCTCCGCGGCGCGCTCGCGGAATTGCCGCCGGAACAGCGGGCCGAATCATGGACCGGATTCAACCCGGAATTCAGCCGCAAGATCGGCGCCCAGGGATGGATCGGCATGGTGTGGCCGAAACGCTATGGCGGCCAGGAGCGATCCTCACTCGAACGGTATGTCGTGCTTGAGGAATGCTTGGCAGCCGGCGCGCCGGTCAGCGCCCATTGGGTGGCCGACCGCCAAAGCGGCCCGCTCCTCCTTCGCTACGGGACCGAGGCCCAGCGTACGGCCATTCTGCCCCGCATCGCCCGCGGCGAGTGCTATTTCTGCATCGGCATGAGCGAGCCTGATTCGGGCTCCGATCTCGCCTCGATCCGCACCAAGGCGGTCGCAACCGACGGCGGCTTTATCGTCAACGGCACCAAGGTCTGGACCTCGCACGCGCATCACTGCGATTACATGATCCTGTTCTGCCGCACCGGCGAGCCCGGCGCCGACCGCCATGGCGGGGTGAGCCAGCTTTTGATCGACCTGCAGCAGCCGGGCATCAAGGTCCGACCGATCATAAACCTCGCCGGCGATCACCATTTCAACGAGGTCGTGTTCCAGGATCACTTCGTCCCCGAAGGAAACGTCATTGGCGCGCTCGGCGACGGCTGGCGGCAGCTGATGAACGAACTCGCCTACGAGCGCAGCGGGCCGGAACGCTTTCTCTCCTCTTTCGTCCTCGTCACCGAACTGGTGCGCAAGATCGGCCCCCATCCCTCGGAACGCGAAGCGATCGTGCTCGGCCGCCTGATCGCCCATCTCAACACCTTGCGCGGACTCTCGCTCTCGGTCGCCGGCATGCTGCAGGCGGGCCGCATGCCCGACGTCGAGGCGGCGGTGGTCAAGGATGTCGGCACCTTGTGCGAGCAGGAGGTGCCCGAGATCGCGCGGAGCCTGGTGCCCTGCGAGCCCGATCCCGCGAGCCCCGATCCGTTCGTTGTCTCGCTCGCCCGCGTGATGTCGCACGCGCCCTCTTTCTCGCTCCGCGGCGGCACGCGCGAAATCCTGCGCAATCTCATCGCGCGGGGCCTGGGGTTGCGATAGGGACCTGCGATAGGAATGGAATCCCGATGACGGCTGCGGAAAATCTTCTCGAGGCGGCGGCGAAGCGCCTGTTCGCGACCCACGTAACGCGGGCGCTACGTGAGCAGGCGGAAAACGGCGTCTGGCCGGCCGCGCTCTGGAGCGCGCTCGAAGAGGCCGGCTTGGCCCAACCCGCGCTGCCCGAAACGGCGGGCGGTGCCGGCGGCGATCTCGTCGACGAGGCGACGGCGCTTATCGCCTTCGGTCGCGCCGCCGCGCCGGTGCCATTGCCCGAGACCATGCTTGCCGGCTGGCTTCTCGCCGCGGCCGGCCTGCCCGTGCCGCAAGGCCCCTTGAGTCTCGCCCCGGTCAGAAAGGAAGACAGGCTGACCCTCGTACGCCGCAATGGCGGTTGGCGGCTCGCCGGCAGGATGACGCGGATTCCCTGGGCCGGCGCGGTGACCGGCCTCGCGGGGCTGGCCGAGACAGCGCCCGGCACCTACGCCGTCGCCTGGATCGATCGCGAAGCCTATCAGGCGGCCCCCGGCAGGAACATGGCCGGCGAGCCCCGCGACACCATCGATTTCGCCGATATCGTTCTGCCCGACAACGCCGTTGCCATGGTCGCACTGACAGCGGACGATCTCTACCGCCGTGGTGCGCTGATGCGCGCCACGGCAATGGCCGGCGCCTTGGCCCAGGTGCTCGATCTCACCGTCCGCTACGCCGGCGAGCGCTCGCAGTTCGGCCGACCGATCGGCAAGTTCCAGGCGGTACAGCAGCAGCTCGCCATCCTCGCCGGCCAAGCCGCAGTGGCAAGCCGCGCCGCGCTCGGCGCCTATGAGATTCTCGCCCGCGGCGAAGACGCCGGCTTCGCCATAGCCGCCGCCAAGGCGCGGGTCGGCGAAGCGGCCGGCGTCGCCGCCAGCATCGCGCATCAAGTGCATGGCGCCATCGGCTTTACCCACGAGCACGAGCTGCACTATTCCACGCGCCGCCTGTGGTCGTGGCGGGACGAGTTCGGCGGCGAAAGTCATTGGCAAGCCTGGATCGGCCGGCGTGCTGCCACGCTCGGCGCCGACTCGCTCTGGCCGCTGCTCACCGGCACCCTCGACGGCTGAACCCGGCCGCGAGGCGGCGGCACGACCCCGCGGTCAAGCCTTATAGCATCGAATAAATGGGGGTTTCAGATCCCGACCCCAGGCGTCGGAGGCGTCGGCAGGCGCCGACGGTGCGCGCCATCTCGGCTCCCCCGGGACGGCGCGCACCATCTAAACGAAAACGCGAGCGCGGATTATTTCTTGCAGTATTGCGGACCGTACTTGAGGCCGTCATAGCTGCCTTGGGCGTTGGGAAGCTGGTACCAAACCGCCGAGCCGTCGGGCAGACAATTGTGTGTGCCAAGGAAGCGAGCTCCGGGCCCCGCGCATGCGCCGAGAAGCAGGAGCGAGGAGAGAAGTGCGACTTTCCAGGACATATTGGTATCCTCCATCGGAGTTTTCACGAGCTGCAGCCGAAAGGCGGGAGCCTCGACCAAAACAACACCGGCGACGTGGGCATCGCAGGAGCGTCAACTTCCCCCTACTACGGCCTTTTCATAACACAGTTGTAATGGCAAGTTCCACTACAAGCAGAGGGCAATCGGGTGAAAGAAGTAGGTGACAAAGAGGAGCTGTGCTGAATCTATCGGGGTCCTTCGATTTGCGGTGAGGAGGACAACGATGGAAGGTGCGGCGAGCGAATGTGGGGCGATCGGCGAGGCAGTAGTC
>JAJYTL010000298.1 GCA_021793055.1 Pseudomonadota bacterium | reverse complement strand
GGCCGCGACGGCGTGGCTGGCTGCGTTTATTGGCGCCGCGTTTGTCCGAGCGGCGGCCGCATCGGCGCCGAAAAACGGTTTCGCGGCCGCCGGAGCGTTGGCATTGACGATGACGCGCTGCGGAACCGGCGCGGGGCTCCAGGTGAGAAGCTTCGGCGCCTGTTCGCTACAGCCTGCGAGCGCCAGGAAGCTGGCTGCAACCGCACAAAGCCGCCAAGGCGAATCCATAATGTGACTTTATGCGGTCGCGCGTGGCCAATCAATCCGGAACCGGCGCGGCCAGCGGGCGCGGTTCAGCCCTCGGCGACGCCGGGGAGAAGCGGCACGAAGCGCACCGGAGTCAGACGTTCCTCAGTGAAGCCGTCGTCCCGGCGGCGGATGCGGAGCACCTCCTGGTCCTCGCCCTCGCGACCGACCGGAATGATGAGAATCCCATCGGGCGCCAGCTGATCGACCAGGGCCTCCGGCACACGCGGCGCCGCGGCGGTGACGATGATGCGGGAAAACGGCGCCTGTTCCGGCCAGCCCTTGGCGCCGTCGCCGACCCGCGTCGTGACGTTGGTGATGCGCAGCTCGGCGAAAAGGTTTTCCGCCTCGCGCACCAGCGTGCGATGGCGGTCGATGGTATAGACGCGGCGCGCCAAGCCGGAGAGGATCGCCGCCTGATAACCGGAGCCGGTGCCGATTTCGAGCACCTTGACCCGCTCGCGGAGCTCGAGCGCCTCCGTCATCAGGGCGACGATATAGGGCTGGCTGATGGTCTGCCCGCTGGCGATCGGCAGCGCGATGTTCTCGTAGGCCTGCGGCTTGAACAGCTCGGGGACGAACAGCTCGCGCGGGATGCGCTCGATCGCGGCGAGCACCCGGGTATCGGTGATGCCCTGGCTCCTGAGTTCCATCAGGAGGCGGATCTTGTGTTCGGCGTCGGTCACGAAAGCGCGGTCTTCAGCCGCTTCAAGGTGGCGGCGTGGGTGAACTCCAGCTTGAGCGGCGTGACCACGATATTGCCGCCCCGGATCGCGTCGAGATCGGAATGGCGCTTCGGCGCGCCCACCTGGCGGCGGAAGCCGATCCAGTAATAGGGCACGCCGCGGGCGTCGACGCGGTTCTCGATCTTGATGTCCGAGACGTTGCGCCGGCCCTGCTCGGCGACGACGATGCCGTTTACCACGGCCGCCGGGGCGTCGGGGAAATTGACGTTGATCAGCACGTCGTCGGGCCAGCCCGCCTTGATCAGCTTGCGCACCACCGTCGGGCCGAAGTGCAGCGCGGTCGCCCATTTCACCGGGTGCTGGTGCTGGAAAAGCTGGCTCATGGCGATGGCAGGGATGTTCAGGATCGCGCCTTCCATCGCCGCCGCCACGGTGCCGGAATAGGTCACGTCCTCGCCGAGGTTGCCGCCGCGGTTGACGCCGGACAGGATGAGGTCGGGCTTGGCGCCGGCGATGATGGTGTTGACCGCGAGCATGACGCAATCGGTCGGCGTGCCGGCGACGGCGAAGCGCCGCGCGCGGATCTTGCGGATGCGCAACGGCACGGTCAGGGTGAGGGAATGGGCGGCGCCGCTTTGTTCGTGCTCGGGCGCGATCACCCAGACGTCGTCCGAAAGCTGGCGCGCGATGCGCTCCATGACCCTCAGTCCCGGCGCGTGGATGCCATCGTCGTTGGTGACGAGAATCCGCACCGCCCGCTTCCCGCTACGGCTCGATGCGGGCGAGGCCGCCGAGATAGGGGCGCAGCGCTTCCGGCACGGTGATCGTGCCGTCCGCTTCCTGATAGTTTTCGATCACCGCGACCAACGTGCGGCCGACCGCGAGGCCGGAGCCGTTCAGGGTGTGGACGAAACGGGTCTGCTGGCGGCTGCCCATGGGGCGCGCGCGCGCCTTCATGCGCCGGGCCTGGAAATCGCCGCAGTTGGAGCAGCTCGAAATCTCGCGGTAGGTGTTCTCCGCCGGCAGCCAGACCTCGATATCGTAAGTCTTGGCGGCGGCGAAGCCCATGTCGCCGGTCGAGAGCAGCATCACGCGATAAGGCAGGCCGAGGCGCTTTAGCACGGTTTCGGCACAGGCCGTCATGCGCTCGTGCTCGTCGGCCGATTGTTCGGGCGTGGTGATCGAGACCAGTTCGACCTTGTAGAACTGGTGCTGGCGGATCATGCCGCGGGTGTCACGGCCGGCGGCGCCCGCCTCGGAGCGGAAACAGGGCGTGAGCGCGGTGAGCCGCAGCGGCAGCGCCGTATCGTCCAGGATGCGTTCGCGCGCGAGATTGGTGAGCGGCACCTCGGCGGTGGGGATCAGCCAGTAATCGTCGCGGGTGCGGAACAGGTCCTCAGCGAATTTCGGCAATTGCCCGGTGCCGTAAAGCGCCTGGTCGCGCACCAGGATCGGCGGGCTGACCTCGGTATAGCCGAACTCGCCGGTGTGGAGGTCGAGCATGAAGGCAGCCAGCGCCCGCTCGAGCCGGGCCAGGGCGCCCTTGAGCACGACGAAGCGGGCGCCGGAAATCTGGCTCGCGGCCTCGAAATCCATCAGGCCGAGGGCTCTGCCGATGGCGTCGTGGGATTGCGGCATGAAGTCGAAGGCGCGCGGCTGGCCGACGCGGCGGAGCTCGACATTAGCGCTCTCGTCCGGCCCCTCCGGCACGTCGCTGAGCGGCAGGTTCGGGATCGTCGCGAGTTGGCTCTCGATGTCTTCGCCGCGCGTCGCGATCTCGCCCTCGGCGAGCCGGATGCGCTCCTTGAGGTCGCCGACCTCGGCCTTCAAGGCCTCGGCCTCCGCGCCCTGGCCCTTCAAGGCGCCGATCCGGCGCGAGGCCTCGTTGCGGCGCGTCAGCCAGGTCTGGATTTCGGTCTGCAGGCGGCGCAGGCGCTCATCCGCTTCCAGGATCGCCGCCGCCTGCGCCGTCAAGCCGCGGCGGCGGAGCCCTTCATCGAAAGCGGCGGCGTTG
Organism: Pseudomonadota bacterium; assembly: GCA_021793055.1. Classification (GTDB taxonomy): domain Bacteria; phylum Pseudomonadota; class Alphaproteobacteria; order Ferrovibrionales; family Ferrovibrionaceae; genus JAJYTL01. The sequence continues at coordinate 1,384 of JAJYTL010000298.1, read as the reverse complement.
TCGCGAATCCACTTCAGGTCATGCATGGCAGGGCGGGGAAAAGTGATCGGCGGCGCGAGTTATACGCCGACGGCGATAATCGGTAAACCTCGAAGCGGCATCAGGCACTGTCGTTGCCGCCGTCGTCGCTCGCCGGCCCGCTCTGGTCATCGCCCTGGCTGTCGTTGGCGTTGGCGTTGGCGTTGCCGCTTTCGCCCTCGGCCGCTTCGCGCTCGGCGCGCTGGCGCTCGATCCGCCGGGCGCTCCAGATCGACGCCTCGTAGAGGCCGATCAACGGAAAGGCGAGCGAGCACTGGCTGATCGGATCGGGCGGCGTCACCACCGCCGCGAGGGCGAAGATGCCGACGATGGCATAGCGCCGCTTCGACTTGAGCTGATCGCTCGTGATCAGCCCGGCGCGTGCCAGAAGCGACAGCAGCACCGGCAGCTGGAAGGCGAATCCAAAGCCGAAGATCAGCGTCATCACCAGCGAGAGATACTGGTCGATTTTGATGATGGCGACGATCGCGAGATTGTGCGGCCCGCCCGCGGTCTCGAAGGAGATGAAGAATTTGAGCGCGAAGGGCAGGATGACGAAATAGACCAGCCCGGCCCCGAGCAAAAACAGAACCGGCGTCGCGATCAGATAGGGCAGGAACGCCTTGCGCTCGTTCTTGTACAGGCCGGGCGCGACGAACATCCAGATCTGTGTCGCGATGATCGGAAACGACACGATCACCGAAGCCCAGAAGGTGAGCTTCAGATAGGTGAAGAACGCCTCCTGCGGCGAGGTGAACTGCATCTCGTGATGCGAGAGTGAATTGCCGTAGGCCAGGGCGAGCGGCCGGGTCAGGAGGCTGTAAATCTCGGAATTGAACGGATAGATGACGAGGAAGCAAATGAAGAGCGCCGCCACCGACCACATCAGCCGGCGCCGCAGTTCAATCAGATGGTCGAGCAGAGGAGCTTTGGTGGCCTCGATTTCGTCTTCGCTCACCCGCTCGCTCCGGTGCCAGTTTTCGTCGCCGCCGCCGGTTCGTGCGCCGCGGGCTGCTGTGCGGCGGTGGGGGATTCAGTCGCCGCGGCTGGGGTTTCGTCCGCTGCCGCCGTCTCGGCCCCGGTCTCTGCCGTGGTCTCGGCTTCGGCCTTTTCCGCCCCGCTCTTGGCCTGGGCCTCCGCCGCGACCGTCTTGAGCGGCGGCGGCTCGACCAGCTCGGCCGCCAGCGCCTCGGTTTCGGTCTTCTCCGCGCTGCCTTCGGTCTGGGCTTCCGCCGCGGCCGTCTTGAGCGGCGGCGGCTCAATCAGTTCGGCCGCCAGCGCCTCGGTTTCGGTCTTCTCCGCGCTGCCTTCGGTCTGGGCTTCCGCCGCGGCCGTCTTGAGCGGCGGCGGCTCAATCAGTTCGGCC
>JAJYTL010000297.1 GCA_021793055.1 Pseudomonadota bacterium | reverse complement strand
TCGCCGTTGTCCCCAGTCTAGTCCGACGAAAGCGCGGCTCCAAGGTCGCCCGCGATGGCCGCGCCGCGGCGGGCTAGGGCTTGTGGGTCGCAAGCAAGCGCGCGATCATCGCCGCCGTGGCGCCGAGATAGGCTTCCGGATCGAACAGCCGCGCCAGGCCGTCCTGGCCGAGCTCCGCGATCACCGCGCGATCTTCTGCCAGCACCTCGCGAAGATGCCGGCCCTCGGTGATGGCCTTGTGGCAGGCGCTCTCGATGCGATCGTGCGCGGCGAGCCGGCCGAGCTTGGCCCCGAGCGCCATCATTACCGCCTCGGCCATGAGCAGCCCATGGGTGAGGTCGAGATTGCGCCGCATGCGCGCGGCGTCGACGTCCAGTCCTTCAAGGGTGTCGGCGAGCTTCGAGATCGCCCCTTCGGTCAGCATGACGAGTTCCGGGACCGCCGCCCATTCGGCCTGCCAGCCGCCGAGGCCGCGCTCGTGCTCTTGCACCAGGCCGGAAAAAAGCGTCGCCACCAGACCGGGCGCCCGCGCCGCCGCCGCCAGCACCGCCGCCGCCGCCACCGGGTTCCGCTTATGCGGCATGGTCGAGGAGCCGCCGCGGCCGGGTGCCGCCGGCTCGAAGGCCTCGCCGATCTCGGTCTGCATCATCAGCGAGAGATCGCGCGCGATCTTGCCGAGGCTGCCGACGATCAGGCCGAGCGCGGCGCCGAATTCCGCCAGCCGGTCGCGGTGGCTGTGCCAGGGCAGGGCCGGCAGGTCGAGGCCGAGATCGCGCGCCAAGGCCTCGGCCACCGCGAGGCCGCGATCGCCGAGCGAGGCGAGCGTCCCCGCCGCGCCGCCGAATTGCAGCACCAGAAGCCGCGGCTTGATCTCGGCGAGGCGCGCCCTATGGCGCGTCGTGGCGTCGAGCCAGCCGGCGGCTTTGAGCCCGAAGGTCACCGGCAAGGCTTGCTGCAGCCAAGTGCGCCCGGCCAGCGGCGTCTGGCCGTAACGGGTGGCGAGCTCGGCCTGCGCGGCGGCGAGGCGGCGAAGCTCGCGCTCGATCCGGGTCAGCGCCTCGCGCAATTGCAGGATCAGGCCGGTATCGATGGCGTCCTGGCTGGTCGCGCCCCAATGGACGAAGCGCGCCGCCCCCGGGTCGTCGGCGGCGACCAGGGCGGTCAGCCGCTTGACCAGCGGGATCGCCGGATTGCCAGACAGCATCGTCGCTTCCGCCAGAGCCGCCGGATCGAACAGGGCGGCGCGGCAATTGGCGACGATCGCCGGCACGGCGGTCGCCGGAATGACGCCGGCCGCAGCCTCGGCGCGGGCGAGGGCGGCCTCGAAATCCAGCATGCCTTGCAGCCGGCCCTGGTCGCCGAAAATCGGCGCCAGCGCAGGGGAGCCGAGAAGGGGAACCAAAAGAGCGTCGCTCTCTGCCGGCATGGGCGATGTTTCCTTGGGTGATTTGCGCCGCGCGGGCCGGCGTGTCTTCCCCATCTTGGGCTTTTTCGCGCTGTTCTCAAGGTCTTGTTCCGCTTGGCTCGGCCGGGCGTCGCCACCGAAGCGCGATATCGCGCGGCGATTGCGGGGCCGGGCGGCGGGGCCTAGAGTACCGCCAGCATCTTTAGGGCCAGTATCTTTAGGGCCGGATATCTTCAGGGAAGGAGAGAGGCGGATGGCGCCGCTCGATATGTTGCGTTCGCTAACGCGGGGCGAGCGGCCGCGCCGCATCGTCATCGGCTTTGTTGCCGGCTTCGTCGGCACGCTGATTTTTCATCAGGGCATGCTCGGCACGCTGCATGCGCTAGGGATCGCGCCGATCGCGCCCTTCTCGCTGCAGCCGACCAGCCCCTTGGGCGTTCCCGAGGTCTGGTCGCTCGCCTTCTGGGGCGGCGTCTGGGGCATCGCCTACGCCTTCGCCGAAGGCTTGCTCACGCGCTGGCTCGGCTATTGGCTGGGGGCGACGCTGTTCGGCGCCATCCTGCCGACGCTCGCCTTTCGCTTCATCGTCATGCCGCTGAAGGACATCCCCGCCGGCAATGTCAGCGCGAGCCTTCTCATCACCGGGCTTCTGGTCAACGCCGCCTGGGGTCTCGGCACCGCCTTCTTCTTCATGCTCGGCATGCGCCGCAAGGGTTGAGGCCGCCGTGCCCGAGGGGCGCGGTTCAGAATCCCTTGACCACCTGGGCCGCGTGCTCGACCGCGGGCGGGCTCGCGAAGCAATGGCCGACCAGGCCGCGCCAGGTCTGGAAGTCGGGCGAGTTGCGGAAATCGACCGTATGATGTTCCAGCGTCTCCCACTGGACGAAGAGCCGGTAGCGGCTCGGCTTCTCGATCGAGCGGCGAAGCTCCATGCCCTTGCAGCCCTTGGCGCGGGCGAAGATCGGACCGGCTTTCGCCACATTGGCCTCGAACTCGGCCTCGAGCCCGGGTTTGATCTCGATCTCCGCGATCTCCAAAATCATCGTTCCTCTCCCCTGATGCAATGACTTGACGCAGGCAGTCGACTGTAAGGTGGCTGTCATTATTCGAGCGCGGATCATAGCATGGGCCTCACGCCGCAAGCCGCTTTCTTTCACTGGCGGCGACGTGGCCTTGCTCCAATCTTTGTTTCCCGTGCCGCCGCTGGTATAAGGGCAGGGGCGCGTCAACGCCTTCAGGATAGGCCTCAGCTCTTTCGCTTCGGGAGAAATCGGTCCATGACCAAGTTCGGTGCCGCTCAGTCCATGCGTCGCGTCGAGGATCAACGTTTTCTGACCGGTACGGGTCGGTACACCGCCGATGTGTCGCTGCCGCGGCAGGCCTATGCCTATGTCCTGCGCTCGCCGCATGCGAGTGCCCGCATCCAGGGCCTCGACGTCGATGCCGCGCGTCGGCTTCCCGGCGTGATCGCGATCTATACCGCGGCCGATATCGAGGCCGAGGGGCTCGGCCTCCTGCCCTGCATCATTCCAGTCGAGAACCGCGACGGCACGCAGCGCGCCAATCCGCCGCGCGCGGCCCTGGCCAAGGACCGCGTGCGCCACGTCGGCGATCCGGTCGCCTTCGTGGTGGCGGAGAGCTTGGCGCAAGCGCGCGACGGGGCGGAAGCGATCATGGTCGATTACGCGCCGCTGCCGGCCGTCGCCGACATGCGCCAGGCGCTCGCGGCTGGCGCGCCCTCGGTCTGGGACGAGACGCCGAGCAACCTTTGCCTCGATTGGGAGCGGGGCGACAAGGCCAAGACCGACGCCGCCTTCGCCACTGCCGCGCACGTGGTCAAGCTCGAGGTCGACAACAACCGCATCGTCGTCGCCTCCATGGAGCCGCGCGCGGCGCTCGCCGATTACGACCCGGCGGATCAGCGCTTCACCCTTTACACCAATACCCAGGGCGCGCATCTGGTGCGCCGGCTGCTCGCCGACGCGGTGCTGCACGTGCCGCAGGAGAAGGTTCACGTCATCACGCCGGATGTCGGCGGCGGCTTCGGCATGAAGCTGTTCCTCTATCCCGAGCACGTCCTTACCAGCTTCGCCGCGCGCAAGCTCGGCCGGCCGGTGAAATGGGTGTCGGAGCGGAGCGAGGCCTTTCTCTCGGACACGCAAGGCCGCGACAACCTCTCGACCGGCGAGCTTGCGCTCGACAAGGACGGCAAGTTCCTCGCGCTTCGCGTCTCGACGATGGCCAATCTCGGCGCCTATCTCTCGACCTTTGCGCCGTTCATCCCGACCATGGCCGGCCATCGCGTGCTGGTCGGCGCCTACGGCTTCGCCACCGCGCATGTATCGGTGAAGGGCGTCTTCACCAATACGGTTCCGGTTGACGCCTATCGCGGCGCCGGCCGTCCGGAAGCGAACTACCTGACCGAGCGCCTGATCGACACGGCGGCGCGCGAGCTGAAGATGACGCCGGACGAGCTCAGGCGGCGGAATTTCGTCCCGTCCTCGGCGATGCCCTATGCCACGGCGTTCGGCCTGACCTACGATTCGGGCGAGTTCCGCCAGACCATGGAAATGGCGATGGGCGCGGCGGGCTGGACCGGCTTCGCCAAGCGCGCCGAAGAATCGCGAAAGCGCGGCCTGCGCCGCGGCCTCGGCTTGGCCTATTACCTCGAGGCGACCGCCGGTCCGACCGAGGACGCGGCCGAGATCCATTTCGAGGACGACGGCACGGTGAGCGTCCTGGTCGGTACGCAATCGACCGGCCAGGGCCACGAAACCGCCTATACCCAGATCGTCTCGGAGCGGCTCGGCGTGCCGACCGATCGCATCCGCATCGTCCAGGGCGACAGCGCGCGGATCAAGTCCGGCGGCGGCACGGGCGGCGCGCGCTCGCTCTATACCGAAGGCGGCGCGATCCTCGCCACCGCCGAGATC
>JAJYTL010000296.1 GCA_021793055.1 Pseudomonadota bacterium | reverse complement strand
CGCATCGGCGAGGTGCTGCTCTCGAAGCTCATTCCCTATTTCCTTCTCGGCATGGGCGGCATGACGGTGGCGACGGCGATGGCGGTGTGGCTCTTCGCCGTGCCGTTGCGCGGCTCCTTTTGGGCCCTGGCTGGGGTTTCCAGCCTGTTCATGCTGGCGGCGCTCGGCATGGGGCTGGTGATCTCGACAATTGCGCGCAACCAATTCGTCGCCGGGCAGGTAGCGATTATCATTGCCTTCCTGCCGGCCTTCATCCTGTCCGGCTTCGTCTTCGACATCGCGAGCATGCCGTGGGTGGTGCGGGTTCTCACCCATGTCATTCCGGCGCGCTATTTCGTCTCCGCCCTGCAGACGCTGTTCCTCGCCGGCACGATCTGGCCGATCGTGCTGGAGAACAGCGGGGCGCTACTGCTTATGGCCTTGATCCTGCTCGGCGTCACTGTGCGCCGGACGCGGAAATCATTGGAATAGGAGGCGCCTTTGTGGAGGCGGGTCGCCGCTCTGATCGTCAAGGAGTTTCTCGCCCTCTGGCAGGACAAGAAGAGCCGTGTCGTGCTCGTGGTGCCGCCGCTGATCCAGCTTTTGGTCTTCGGCTACGCCGCAACCTTCGACGTCAGCCACGTGACGACGGCGATCTATAACGAGGACCGTGGCGCGCTGGCACAAAAGCTGGTGGCGCGCTTTCAAGGCTCGCCCCATTTCACCATCGTCAAGCGGCTCACCCGGGAATCCCAGATCGCACGAACCATCGATACCGAGCAGGCCGTCCTCGTGCTCCATATCAGACCAAACTTCTCGCGCGATCTTCTCGACGGCCGCCCGGCTAAGGTGCAGGCCATTCTCGACGGGCGCGATTCCAACACCGCGCTCATCGTGCTCGGCTACGTCAGCCGGATCGTCAACGACTTCAGCGCGGAATGGAGCCGGAGCGCCGGTATTCCGCCGCCGCCGGCGAGCCTGGTGGTGCGCTCCTGGTTCAATCCCAACTTGGAGAGCCGCTGGTTCATCGTGCCCGGCATCGTCGCGCTTCTGACCCTGGTGGTGAGCACCGTGGTGACCGCGCTCACGGTGGCGCGGGAGCGCGAGGTCGGCACTTTCGAGCAGCTTCTGGTCACCCCGCTCACTCCGTTTGAAATACTCGTCGGCAAGTCGGTCCCGGCGCTGCTCATCGGCTTGTTGGAGGGCACCCTCATCACCCTGGTTGCGGTGCTCTGGTTCGGCGTGCCCTTCGTCGGCAACCTAGCGCTGCTCTATGTCGGCCTGTTCCTTTACATCGTCGCGGTGATCGGCGTCGGCTTGATGGTATCCTCGCTCTGCCGCACACAGCAGCAGGCGATCCTCGGCGCGTTCCTGTTCATCGTGCCCTCGGTGATCCTGTCCGGCTTCGCGACGCCGATCGCCAACATGCCGCTGGTGGTGCAGGACATCACCTTCGCCAATCCGATGCGGTATTTCCTGGTGATCGTGCGCGGCGTCTTCCTCGAAGGCCTGCCGGCCGGGCTCGTCTTGCAGCAGCTCTGGCCGATGGCGATCATCGCCGCCGTCACCCTGACCGGCGCCGGCTGGCTGTTCCGTCACCGGAACAGTTGAGCGAAGCAGCACCTGTATCTGCATCGTTCGCTCTGGTGTGCGGACCGGGTCGCATCAGGCGAAATAGAACCCGGTGTTTTGCCGCCCTGCAGAATCAGGATTGTTAGAGATTGATTACCGTCCTTTCGGGTCACCTCGAACATGCAGTTGAATTGGGCCGGTACGCGGGCTTGGTTTCTCCTGAGCGGGAGGATAAGCGTTGGTTTGGGTCGGTTTGACCCAGTGATGCCTCGCGTTTCGCCACCCAGGCGAGGAATGGCCCTCGCCCGATCTGTAGTGGTGACGAAGTTGGCTGCCCAGTGTTGCGGCCAAGTCGGCATGGCGGCTTGGATCATTTGCTTCGCGGTGTCCTGTCCATCGCAAATGCCATACTGCCACGCTTCCTGACGTTGCCATTCGGAAGTCTGTTTATGCGCTGTAGCGGCCCGCCGTTCGCCATCGAAGATATCGATCTAAGGACATTTTCAAGGTACAGCTCCGCGTCCACCATCTATGGCTTTGATGTCGCCGCGACAACCAAATGGTGCAAAAAATGCTTAGTTTTGCAGCTACCGCCTTTATCACCCTCCTTGTCGTCATCGATCCCATCGGAACACTGCCCGTGTTCATGACGCTTACCAAGATGCAGACGAGTGCCCAGCGGCGCCAAACGGCCATTCGATCGGTCGTGGTCGCTGCGCTGACGCTGATTGTTTTTGCGCTGAGCGGAAACGCAATGTTCCATTTCCTCGGAATTTCGTTGGCAGCCTTTGAAATTGCGGGCGGGCTGCTCCTGCTGTTGCTCTCCATCGACATGTTACTCGTGCGCCAGAGTGGATTTCGGACGACGACGGCGGTCGAAACCAATGAGGCAGCGGATAGCGCGGACGTTGCTGTGTTCCCGCTCGCGGTTCCCTTGATCGCTGGTCCCGGCGCCATGACCTCGGTAATTCTGCTTATGGGCCGCGCCGAAGGAAGTATCTTGCAGAAAACGGCAGCGATCGTGCTTATGGTCGTCGTGCTATCCATATGTCTTCTCTCCCTTCTGTTTGCGTCAAAGTTGGTCAATCACCTCAGCACTACGGCTATCAACGTGATCGGACGTGTCTTTGGAATTGTTCTTGCCGGACTTTCGGTGCAATACATTCTGGATGGTCTGCTAGCGGCCTTTCCGACCCTGGGAGCCCACTAAGAAGCAGGTGGATCAGACATTGGGACCTTCCGTCGAGGCTGCGGCGGTGCGGAAGGTGGGTGAGAAAAAGGGGCGGACTAGTACTCGGGCGCAAGCGGGAGCCGTGAGGGCGCAAGTAAAGAAGCTTCTGTACCGTCTCTACGAGCACCGTCTACTGCGGCAAGTCCATCATGGTGTTATGCAGGAGCATATCGGTATCATTCTTGATGGGAATCGCCGTCATGGAGTCCGCCAGGGGATCACCGATCCGCAGGCGATCTACAGTCTCGGTGCCAACAAGCTGAACGAGGCTCTTGATTGGTGCGGCGAATTCCGCATCCCTGTGGTCACGCTTTGGGTGCTCTCTACCGACAATCTCAGCCGATCGACGGCGCAAGTCTCGAGCATCCTGATGGCGATCGAGGAAAAACTTGTCGCGCTCGCCACAGACCCGGAGATCCATCATCGGCGCGTCCGCGTGCAGGCGATCGGCCGGCTCGATCTTCTGCCGGGATCGACTTTGGCTGCCATCGAGACGGCGCGCAAGGCAACGGCGCCCTATGACAGCATGGTGCTCAATATCGCCGTCGCCTATGGCGGCCGCGACGAGATCGTCGACTCGGTCCGCGCCTTTCTTGCCGAGGAAGCGCGAAGGGGAGGTACCCTCGAGGAGACAATCGATCGGGTGACCACGGCGGCGATCAGCGAAAATCTCTATATGAGGGACGTTCCAGACCCCGATCTCATCATTCGAACCAGCGGCGAGATCCGGCTTTCGGGATTTCTTCTTTGGCAAAGCGCCTACAGCGAATTCTATTTTTCCGACGTCAATTGGCCGGCTTTCCGCAAGATCGATTTTTTGCGCGCCATCCGTTCGTATCAGGAGCGCCAGCGGCGTTTCGGCGTATAAGGCGAGCGAGCGTATAGGACGAGGGCAATACCAAGCTTCATTGATGGAGACTCACAAGTCGGCTGAGCAGAATTGGCAGGCTGCGATCTTTAGATTGGTTGAGGAGTGAAGCGGTTGGCTGCGGGGCTACGGGATTCACGCATTTGACTGGGCCGCGATGATGAAGCCTGTGGCCATGGAAGCGAAGCGAGCCCAGCCTGCGCGCATGGTTTTTGGTCGTGGTGGCTTTTAGTAACAATTCCATCCGCCGAGCCCAGGTGCCGCCGAGTTTGCGAATAACCAGCGAGCCGGTCTCCGCAACCCGCTCAACAACGTGCTGCCATCGCCGCACGCCGCGCATCACCAAAATGACCCAAAACTCCAACCCGAACCGACATCTCGCTCCCCATCGATACACTGATCATGGAGAATCAGGCTCCTGCCCTCAGGGCAAGAAAAATGTGTGAATGCCGTAGCTCCTAGGCCCAGTGGATGTCAGTGAGAATTCAAAAAAATCCGTCGAAGTGGTGTGGTCAACGCCCACCGCGGGAAGCACGCCCCCAAAAATTTCGCGATGTCCAAAGGGAAATCAAAGCCTTAGTTACTTTGAGGCAGGGTCGCAGCTCGGCGCGTTATCACCCAAAATTAAGCGCGGAAGCCCCGGCGTTTAGGCTGGGGAGGAAGCGCGACACGCCAATCCCCTGTTAAATCTTG
>JAJYTL010000295.1 GCA_021793055.1 Pseudomonadota bacterium | reverse complement strand
GGCGATAAAGCGGCAGCCAGAGCGAGGCCGGCACCTTTTCGCCCAAGGCCTCGCTCAAGGTGAAGAGCAGCCCGGCCTCGGCGTCGCGCGCGGACGGATCGGCGGCCGCGTACCAGGCGGCGAGGGTTTGGCCGGGATCGGCCCCCGGACCGGTCGCGGTACCGGTCGCGGCACCGGCTGTGGGAACCGCCGCAGAAGCGGCCGCAGGACCAGTCGCGGCGGCGCCGGCCAGCGCCATCAGCGGTGCGAGCTGGGCCGCCTTGGGGTCGCCGGCGCTATCCGCGTCGCTCGCGGCGGCCTGGCCGCCGGGCGCGATCAGCGCGTACCAGGCTGCCGCAGCCTTGGGCCGGCCGAGCGTCAGCAGAGCCCGCACCGCGTCCGGCGCGAACCAGGCGAGATCGTGCGTCGGGGCCAGCGCCCGCAGCCGCTTGTCTTCGGCGCGGTAGATGGGAAGCGCGGTGCCGCTCAGTTTCTTCGCCAGGGCAAAGGAGCTTTGCAGCGCCTCAGCCTCGGCCAAGGGCTCGTTTTCGCGGCCCACTGCCTGGTACATCAAGGCATTGCCGCGGGCATCGTCGAGGCTGGCCGCGACCTTGGCGGGGTTGGCGAGATCGGTCTCGGAAAACGGCACGCTGGCATAGAGCTTGCGCAACATGTCCGGCGCCAGCCCGCCTTGAGCGACCGCCTGCTCGCCGGCGATGAGGCGCAGCGACAACGGCGCGTGCGCCATCTCGGCGACGAAATAGGCGACGGCGGGCGCCGCGCCCTCGACGATCGCGGGCGGCGGCGGGTCCTTGGTCGCGGCCAGCATGGCGAGCAGGAGCGGCGTTGGGTCGGACAGGCTGCTCACCGCCTCGCGCCGGAAGCCGGTGAGGCGGGCGTAGAGCTGGAAGAAGGCGGGGTCGATGCCCTTCTGCTCGCGCAACAGATCGACGTCAATGCCCGCCGCGGCGTGCTGGCCGGCGAGAAAGTGGCAGAAGGCGACGTCTTCAAGCGCGCCGTTGCTGGTGCTGTCCCGCGCCATCTGAAAGGCGCGGCCGCAGGCGGCATGGGGATGCCCGCTCAGCCAATAGGTATCGACCGCGGCGCGGTTGAAGGCGGCGTCGGTGGTGGTGGTGGCCGCCGCTCTGACCAGGGCGAGCGCGCCAGGCACCTTGCCGAGGGCAAGCAGCGCGCGCACCCGAAGCGCGAGCAGGCTCGGTCCCTTCGGCGCACCGGCCTGCACCTCACCGGGGCTGAGCAGAAGCCGCGCCGCCAGGTTCTGCATCGCCGGCGACGTGCTGGCCGGCAACTTCGGCAGCAGCGTGTCGACCACGGCTGCCGCGCTGCCCTGCCAGAGCGTCGGTGCCAGCGCGCCTTGGCTGGTATCGAGGACCCCGATATCCGACGGGTTCGGCGCCGCCAGCGCGCCGATGCCGACGCCGGCCGTGACGGGCTGGCCCGTGCCCGTGCCGGTACTGGTACCGGTGCTGGTGCTGGTGCTGGTGTCGACGGTCGGGCCCGTCGCCGCCGCACCCGTCACTGTTGCACCCGGCGCCGCGCTAGCGGTCGGGGCCTCGGGCTTTGCGGCTCCGGGCGTCGCGCTGGTGCCGCTGCCTTGCCCGGCGGGCGTGCCCGTGGCTGTTGCGGCGGCGCCCTGTCCGCCCGGCGGCTGGCCGGGGGCGCCGGGCAAGAGCGAAATCGGCCCGTTCGACGGCGCCGTCACCTGCGCCTTGGCGGCGCGCGGCGCGAGCGCCATGCTCGCCAAGAGCAGTGCGATCAGGAACGGAAGCGCGCGATGGGGAAGCGCCGCAGCCCGGCCACCCTTATCCCGAATTGCCATGGCTTATGACCTTCTCGACCCGCGTTGTCGGCGGCGGGATGTTCCACCTCATCAGAAACACGCCGCCCCCGATCAGGATCAAGATAACCAACACCACGATGGCTGCGGAGAATTTCCCCATAAGTGGTTGAGAACCCCACTGGATGGCGACTGCGCCGGATTGGCTGCCGCCTGTTAATTTTACGATTTTTATGCTAGAAAACCAATGTGGCGGAATTGCGATAGGGACCGCAAGCGTCGATCCCCGATCGCGAGACTTCCCGCCCGGAAAGCAAGGAGAATGAACGACCCGCCGCCGCCAACCGCCGGTCAGAAACCGGCCGCCGTTCCCGCCCGCAGCATCGTCCTTGTCGGCCTCATGGGCGCTGGAAAGAGCACGGTTGGCCGCAAGCTCGCAAGCCGGCTCGACCTGCCCTTCACCGATACCGATCTCGAGATCGAGGCGGCTTATGGCTGCGCGATCGAGGATATTTTCGCGCGCGAGGGCGAAGCCGCCTTCCGCGCCGCCGAGCGCCAGGTGATGGCACGTCTGCTGGACGGCCCGGCGCAAGTGCTGGCGACCGGCGGCGGCGCCTTCATGGACCCGGAGACTCGCGCCCGGGTGCGCGCGCGCGGCATTTCGATCTGGCTTCGCGCCGATCTCGACGTGCTGCTGCGCCGCTGCTTGCGGCGCAACAACCGGCCGCTGCTGAAAACCGCCGACCCGCGAGCGGTGATGGAGCGGCTGATCGCCGAGCGCTATCCGGTCTATGCCGGGACCGACATCGTGATCGAGAGCAACGAACAGAGTCAGGACCAGGTGGTGGAACGGATCATGGCGGCGCTGGAGCAACGCGTGACGGCGGCCAAAGGCCAAGCAACGGCCGATGGCGAAACAGCCGAAGGGATCGCGACCGTCGAGGTCGGCCTCGGCGCGCGTGCCTATCGCATTCTCGCCGGCGAGGGCCTACTGGCGGCGGCGGGCCAGCATATCGCGCCGCTTCTGGCGCGCCCGCGTACGGTGATCGTGACCGACGGCCATGTCGCTGCGGCGCATCTCGCGGCGCTCGAGGCGGCGCTCGATCGCGCCGGCATCGCCCATGACGCGATCGTGCTGCCGCCGGGCGAGGGCACCAAGAGCTTCGCCGAGCTCGCGGCGCTGATCGACCGGCTACTCGCGCTTCGGGTCGAACGAAGGGACACCATTTTGGCCTTCGGCGGCGGAGTCATCGGCGATCTCGCGGGCTTCGCCGCCGCGGTGCTTCATCGTGGCATCGCTTTCATCCAGGTGCCGACGACGCTGCTCGCCCAGGTCGACAGCGCGGTCGGCGGCAAGACCGGCATCAACGTCGCGGCGGGCAAGAACCTGGTCGGCAGCTTCCATCAGCCGCGCCTCGTCCTGTCCGATGTCGGGCTCCTCGACACCTTGCCGCGGCGACAGCTTCTTGCCGGCTATGCCGAGGTGGCGAAATACGGGCTGATCGACGATCCCGGCTTTTTCGCCTGGCTGGAAACCGAGGGCGCGGCGCTGATCGCCGGCGACCCCGCCGCCCGGTGCCGCGCGGTCGCCCATTGCTGCCGCGCCAAGGCGGCGATCGTCGGCCGCGACGAGCGCGAGGGCGGCGAGCGCGCGCTCTTGAACCTCGGCCATACGTTCGGCCATGCGCTCGAGGCGGAAGCCGGCTTTTCTGACCGGCTTCTGCACGGCGAGGCGGTGGCCATCGGCTGCGTCCTCGCCTTCGCGCTCTCGGCCCGGCTCGGGCTTTGCCCGGCCGCCGACGTGGCGCGGCTCCGGCGCCATTTCCAGGCCGTCGGCCTGCCGGTCGACGCCGCCGGCATCGCCGGCCCCGAGGCGGTCGAGCGGCTGTGGCAGCACATGCTGAAGGACAAGAAGGTGGCCGACGGCCGCCCGACCTTCGTGCTCGCGCGGGGCATCGGCCAGGCCTTCCTCTCGCGCGAGGTTGCCTACGACGATTTCGCCGCGATGTGGCGCGCGGAGCGCGCGGCGTGATCTCGAAGCTCCTCGATCTGCCCTGGAACGGCGATATCGTCGCCTCGGTGATCGGTATCGTCGTTCTGCTGGCGATTTCGTTCTTCTTTTCCGGCGGCGAGACGGCGCTCACCGTCGCCTCGCGCGGGCGCATGCACCGCCTGGAGCAGGAGGGCGACGCCCGCGCCCGCATCATCAACCGCCTGCGCGAGAGGAAGGAGCGCATGATCGGCGCCTTCCTGTTCGGCAACAATCTCGCGAATATCCTGGCCTCGGTGCTGGCGACCAACGTCCTGGTCGAGCTGTTCGGCACCGCCGGACTGGTCTATGCCACCGTGGCGATGACGCTGCTGGTGTTGGTCTTCGCCGAGATCCTGCCGAAAACCTACGCCCTGAACTTTCCCGACCGGGTGGCGCTCTTTATCGCCCGTCCGGCCGCCGCCGCGGTCGCGGTGCTGGCGCCGGTCGTGCACGCGGTGCAGGCGGTGGTGCGGCTCACCTTGAAGATCTTCCGCGTCAACGTGCGCCGCGGCGACCAGTTGGGCGCGGCGCACGAGGAGCTGCGCAGATCG
>JAJYTL010000294.1 GCA_021793055.1 Pseudomonadota bacterium | reverse complement strand
CGTTTGACGGTATCAAAGGTTCAGAATGGCAACCACGTTTTTACCTGATCTGCGCAGTTCTTCTTGAATCGATGGGTATGGCCCTCCAGGATTTTGTCGGCGCTGACGAAGCGAGCGTCGCGGAGAAGCTCATTGCGGCGGCGGCCGACGATAGCGCCAAAGCCGTGAAGGGCGAGATCGAAGCGCATAGGAAAGTTTGGCGGGCCAAGACCGATCAGGAACGTGCTACCTTGGATGCGCAGGCGGTAGCCTGGGCGACCCGACATAACGGCCATCGAGTGAGCTGCCCAGCCTGCGCCTCCCAAGCACTGGTAGTTGGAGAGCCGATCTCGGCCCCCATCCAGAAACTCCGCGACGACGAAATCACTGAAACGCAAGAATACCTGCCAAGTCAATTTCAGTGCATTGCTTGTGGCTTGAAGATCGCCGGCCTCTCGCGTCTGACTGTCGTTGGTGTCGGAGAACGCTACAAGAAGACGCAGGTGTACGATGCGGCCGAATATTATCGGCCCGAGGATGAGTATGCCGGCTATGATGATGACAACAACGAATATTGATGCGGCGAAGCCTTAGTCTCCGCTCAGCACGCCGGGGTGTCGGCGCGCAAAAAAAATGAGGGGATAAGTGAGGCGGGCACCCCTTCTGCCGCCGCTGGCGAATGCCCGCTTTTGTTTCATCGAGCCATTTACAGCGCCATCCTTGCGGCTGCGGTGAAGCCCTAACCTCAGCGCATCGCCGACGGCCGCTTTCTCACTACGAACGAACCCGCTCTCGCGGGAAGTGGCGGCGGTGAGGTTCGCGAGTAGCCGTCGGATCTGGAGGGGCTTAAGCGATAAAGCGTGACGGGCGGGTATCCGATCTCAAGCATTGAGGTTCCTGAAACCTTGATCTTGAGAGAGGAGGATCGCCATGGCGAACCAACCCGTGCATCAACCCGTGAGCCCGCTTCGCGTGCGCATGATCGAAGACATGACTGTGCGCGGCTTCGCCGAAAAGACCCGGCGCGAGTATGTCCGCGTCGTGAAATCATTCTCGGCCTTCCTCCGTCGCTCGCCGGACCAGGCGACAGCAGAGGACCTGCGTCGTTTCCAGTTGCATCAGAGACAGAGTGGGGTCCAGCCGCCGGGGTTCAACAGCTCCGTCTCGGCGCTGCGCTTCTTCTTCGGCGTGACGCTCGACCGGCCCGATCTCGCCCGCCGGCTGACCTTTATTCCCTACCCGCACAAACTGCCGACGGTGCTGACACCTGAAGAGGTGGCACGGCTGCTCGATGCGGCGCCAGGGCCCAAATACAAGGCGGCTCTCGCCACCGGCTACGGCGCTGGCCTGCGGGTCTCTGAACTGGTAGCGCTGAAGATCACCGATATCGACAGCACGCGGATGCTGATCCGGGTCGAGCGGGGCAAAGGGCAGAAGGATCGCCATGCCATGCTGTCGCCGCAACTGCTCGAGCTTCTGCGCGAGTGGTGGAGAGAGGGACGCCGTCGCGGGGTCATGCTCCCCCGAGGCTGGCTGTTTCCCAGCCGCAATCCGATCTTGCCGCTCTCCGCACGGCAGATGAACCGTGGCGTTCACGCCGCCGCGCAAGCGGCCGGGATCACCAAGCGGGTGACCCCGCACACGCTTCGCCACAGCTTTGCCACGCATCTCCTGGAACAGGGTGTCGATATTCGCGTAATCCAGGTCCTTCTCGGACACGCCAAGTTGGAGACGACCTCGCTCTATGCACAGGTCGCCACCAACACGATCCGCGCCGTCGTCAGCCCGCTCGATCGCATCAGCCTGGTGGCGAAGGGAGAGGCAAGACCGGACGCCTGATGCGGCGGCCGTGAGCCGCCCCACGCTCGAGGTCGCAGACGTCTTCCATCGTTACGGGCCCGCCTGGCGCGCGACCCATGCCGGCCATCTCAGCCTCGGCCAGCTAAAGACGATGTCGGCCATCGAGACCTGTCGCACCGCGGCGCTCGGCGGTCATGTCGAGCGCTGTGAGGCGTGCGGCCACAGCCGCATCGCCTTCAACAGCTGCCGCGATAGGCATTGTCCCAAATGCCAGGCCGCGGCGGCAAGGGAATGGCTCGCCGCGCGCGAAGCCGATCTGCTCCCCGTCGGCTACTTCCATATCGTCTTCACCCTGCCGGCCGAGATCGCCGAGATCGCTTACCACAACAAGGCTGTGATCTACGATCTCTTGTTCCGCGCTTCCTCCGAGGCGCTGCTCACCATCGCCGCCGATCCCAAGAATCTTGGCGCCCGGGTCGGCATCACCGCCGTGCTCCATACCTGGGGCTCGGCCATGACCCACCATCCCCATGTGCACATGATCGTGCCAGGTGGCGGCTTCTCGCTCGATGGTAAGACTTGGGTGCGGTGCAGGCCGGGATTCTTCTTGCCCGTGCGCGTGCTCTCGAAGTTGTTCCGGCGGCTCCTGCTGTCCGGCCTCGCCGACGCGCATGCCGCGGGCCGTCTCAAGTTCTTCAAAAACTTCGCCCCTCTCGCCGACCCGCGGGCCTTCGCTGCCTTCCTCGCGCCGCTGCGGAAGAAGAACTGGTTCGTCTACGCCAAGCGTCCCTTCGCGGGGCCCGAGGCGGTGCTCGCCTATCTATCCCGTTACACCCACCGCGTCGCCATCTCCAACAGCCGCCTGGTCACTCTCGACGAGACCGGCGTCACCTTCCGTTACAAGGACTACCGCCGCAATGGCCGCGAGCGATACCGAACCATGACCCTCGAACCCGCCGAATTCATCCGCCGCTTTCTGCTCCACGTCCTGCCCAAGGGATTCCACCGCATCCGCCATTACGGGCTCCTGGCCAGCGCCAGCCGCAAAGACAATATCGCCCGCGCCCGCGACCTCCTTGCCGTGCCTCAGCCCGAGACCACTCGTGACGATCCCCGCGATCCCGCCGCGCCAGCCGATTATCGGCCGCCATGCCCCTGCTGCGGCGGCCGCATGGTCATCGTCGAGACCTTCGAGCGCGGCGGCCATCCTCGCGCGCCGCCCGCGTCCGGCTTCCCCATCAGGCCCCATACGCCATGACTCCGATCGTAATCTCAGTCCCTCTCAAGCCCGCCGAAAAACCCTACCGTCGGTGGCCGGCCGACGACGCGCTCTCGCCACCGAACGCCAACTCACCAGCGCCGATTCCGCCAAAGGTCTCAGTTCCAAATCGCAGATCGCACCGCTTTCCTGAGCCGCACGCCTCCGGCCATCTGTTCAATTGCCACTGCAAACGCCATCATCCCACCCGGAGCGTGCGGCGCCAAACCGTCAAATCCCCATAGAGTCCGAGCCGTCTCGCAGGCCCCCGCGGGTTCGTTCCTAGGAGGCTTTCGGACGCCGACCCATACGAACGGGTGCGCCCTCGCCTTGCGGGTCGGCATCCGAAACCCTTCACTACAGACACCCGGCGACAGGCTCCAGACGGTGACTGCTCTGGGATGTTCGGGGCCAAAGTAGGAATCGCTATGCCCAATGGCCCCTATGAGGTCGAGTGGTCATTCATGGCATCGTCATTGCCGCGGCCAAGACGCGATCCACTGGCGCTTCGCGGACGTCGCCTTTCCCCCTACGGCGGTCGACGCCTTTCCTCGCCAAAGGAGCCGACGGCTCCGAAGAGAAGGAACCTGCCGTTAGCGACGCAGGCGGTTGCGGGTCTCATCGTGGCTTAACGGATAATTCTGTGAATGGCTTGCTGGCGCATTCCCGCCGTTCAGCTGGGATGGCTACGATGAAATTGAACGCAGGACTGGCAGCCGAAATCGGCACCTTTCAAGGAGGCGTTTATCCGCGACAACAACGGCGAGGGTCTGGTCATCGTCGGCAACGGCACGGTGCATGACCGTTTCCGCGCTGCGATACGGTGTCTCGCTGGGCCGTGTGCCGAATCTAGATTTTCCCGCCGTCCGCTGAAAGAGGTCTTCGGCAACACAGGCTTGATTGACTACGACCGGGCGGAGATCGGCGTTACGCGGCGAGCCTATCGGTCCTGCCATAGTGCAGGCGCAGTCGTTGCTGATGCGGCATTGGCCGAGCGTCGTCGCCATCGCGGATGTGCTTTGTGATCGAGGGGTACCCAAATATCAAGAAGCCTTGCGAATCTGGAATCACATTCAAGGGGCGGCGTGAAAAATGGCCCTAGCAGCGAAGACCATGGTTGGTAATGTAAATAGAACGGCGCCCACTAGTGTTCCAAGGATCATTTTCATTTCTGTCCCCCAGATGTCCGACATACGGGGCTTATTGTAAGAGGGCCATCAAGCGACCTCCAGCACTGTGTATAGTGAGCCGTCGGTTGATTGATGTAGAATGTTCGCTAGGATGGCTGCGGCCAGATTTCTTTGGGGGGTTGTCGCATGCTGCGCGCTCTTGCCCTTGCCCTG
>JAJYTL010000293.1 GCA_021793055.1 Pseudomonadota bacterium | reverse complement strand
TTCGAGGGTATTGGTGTGAACGTCACCCCGGACGTATTCGCCAATGCTGTGGTTGACGCTCTCATGCTTGGCCGCAGGCGGGAACTTGTAGTGCTGCGCCTTGTCGGTCACGAGGCGGCTTTCCTGATCCATGTGCTTGTAGAGGATCTCGACCGGCATCCGGTGATCGAGATAGACCGAGCGGATGTTTCCGCCGCGCTCGACAAGGCTCATTACCGCGGCCTTGGGGCGCTCGTAGTAGGTCCGCTTGGTCTTGCGCGACTTGGTGATGAAGGTCTCATCGGCCTCGACGGCCTTGCCCGAGCCCCCGATCTTGCCCCCATCGGGCGCGGGGGCCATGGCCTCGCGGATGCGATGCGAGAGGAACCAAGCGGTCTGGATACTGACGCCGAGGATGCGGTGAAGCTGATTGGTGCTGACGCCTTTCTTGCTCGACGCCATGAGGTGCATGGCTTGGAGCCAGATATGCAGCTTGACGTGGCTCGACTCGAAGATGGTGCCGACCTTGACGGTGAAGGGCTTACGACAGACATAGCATTTGCGGACGCCGAGCCGGGTGCTTTTGCCGGTCAGGCGGCCGATCTTCTCGGCACCCGCGCCACAGTGGGGGCAAACCGGCCCATTTGGCCAAAGCCGTGCCTCGACATAATCGAACGCAGCGGCTTCGTTATGGAAGTGAGGGGCTGAAAGAATGGAAGGCATGACGGCAATCCCTGAGTGGCAGCGGGCGGCTATGGCACAGGACCGTGCTTTTGTGTTATCGCCCGAATTTGTTCGCTTATTTCGTCTCGCGCATCGCGAAGGGCTATTGCCTGCAATACTGCGAGCGGCAAGTCTCGATCTGGCGCCCGAGCTACCTTCACCTGAATCCAGAGCGTGGCTGCCATCATATCCGGGGAATCCGACAAGGTGACTTGAATGCTGTCGGACGCGACCACGCTAGTGCGGATAACCGAGGACATGGCCTTATCTCCTTATGGGGGAAACCTACATGAAGCATATGGGTACGTCAACTAGAATATCGCCAGTATATTTAACATAATATATATTATCCGGTTATTTAGTTGGCGTGGCCACGGGGCGCGCCTTGGCTGTCCGTCGATCCCCGCCACGCGGCTCGATTTGTTCGTGGTTAACGCGGCCTTTAACCCGTTCTTAGGGGATCGGCGCCATGCTCGAACCCGACGCCGCGCGATCGGCTGTCGGATTGCGACCTGCCGGGACGACGCGCCCTGCTCGGTCGGCGAGCGCGCGGGCAAATCAGGCGGGTTCGTCCGCCGCTTCCGGAGCCGTCAGATGGGCCGCCTATACAGCGACTTGAAGATCCTCAGCCATCCCGATCGCCTGCAGGCCTTGCGGCACGGCGAGCCGGCCGCGCCGGTGCATGTGCGGATCAAGCCGATCAACCGCTGCAACCACAATTGCTGGTATTGCGCTTATCGCGCCGACAATCTGAAACTCGGCGAGGACATGGACGAGGGCGATCGCATCCCCGAGGCCAAGATGGTCGAGATCGCCGAGGATCTGGTGCGCATGGGCGTGCGCGCCGCGACCTTCTCCGGCGGCGGCGAGCCCCTGCTCTACAAGCCCTTGCCCCGCATCGTCGAGCTTCTGGCCAAGGGCGGCGTCCAGGTCGCGGCCCTGACCAATGGCGCCAACCTGCAGGGCCGCATGGCCGACGCCTTCGCCGAATACGGCACCTGGGTTCGGGTCTCGGTCGATGGCTACGACGACGCAAGCTATAACGAAAGCCGGGGCCTCAAAGGCCCACGCTTTAGCGCGCTCCTCGACAACATCGCCCGCTTCGTCGCGCGGCGGAGCGCGTGCACGCTCGGGATCAGCTTCATTGTCGGCGAGCGCAACGCGGCGCACCTTTACGAGGTCTGCAAACTGTTCCACGATCTCGGCGTCAACCACGTGAAGCTTTCCGGCGTCGTCGTTGGTAACAGCGTCGCCGAGAACAACGCTTACCACGCGCGCATCCGCGGCCTGGTTTCAGAACAGATCGCGCGCGCCCGTGAGCTCAGCGACGAGAGTTTCACCGTCATCGATCACTATCACGGCCTGGACGAGCTTTTCGTCAAACCCTATCAGACCTGCCCCGTCCTCAACTTCCTCACCGTGATCGGTGCCGACTGCCGGGTCTATACCTGCCAAGACAAGGCCTATACCGATCTCGGCTGCCTTGGCTCGATCGCAGAGCGTTCCTTCGCCGAATTCTGGTTTTCCGATGAGAACCAGGAGACGCTTCGGAGCTTCAATCCGGCGGAGCGTTGCGCCCATCATTGCGTCGCGCACCGCAAGAATCTGGCGCTTACCGAACTGCTCACCACCGATCCGGTGCACGCCGCCTTCGTCTAGATGATCTTTCGCGGCCCTGCTTCAGCGTCGAGCGATCGAGCTGCGGGCGACGGAAATCTAACCGCCGCCCTGCCGAGATTGCGAAGCGCCCTCTACGCCTTGGCGCCTTGCCGGCGCGCCGATTGCTCCGGCGGCTTGCTGGCCCAATGTCCAAATTTCGTGCTATGATGAAAAAATAGGCGTTTGGCGAGCGGCGCATTGAGGGCGTTTGATGGCCTTTGGCGAGTTCTTTTCCGCGATCGAAGCGCCGGCCCTCCGCGCCGTCGCAGGCCACTGGGAACAGGCCCGGGGCGCGAAGAGAATGCCGGGATGGAAGGATATCAATCCGATCGCCCTCGCCCCCTACCTTTTGATCGTCTGGGCGTGGAAATACGATCGCGGGAGCGACGCCTTTACCGGTCGACTGGCTGGCGAAGAGATCGCCGCCATCTTCCAGAAATCCTTCCGCAGCGCCGCCATGGAAACGTTCTTCCGGGATTGGGATTACGGCACCATCTTTGCCCGCCATAAGCGCGTGGTCGCCGAGCCCGCGTTCATGCGCGGCGTCGGCATGGTCTTCTCGCATGCCGCCAAATACGGCGTCGGCGAAAGGATCGATCTGCCTCTGGCGGAGGATGGCGAGACCGGAGACGGCATTCTCGGGGCGACGACCTATGGTTTGCGGCCAAGCCCGGACGGCGGCCGGGGCCTGCCCGAGGCCAGGGAAGAAATCGAATTCTTCACGTTGGATTGAACGGCGGAGGGAGATGGCCATGCATCCGGTCGACGCCGCCGTCCTGCGCCGGACGGCACGCGGACACCGGCTGAAGATAGAGCGTCTCGGCCTCGAAGTGCCCCGGCCCGACGAGGTGCTGGTGCGGATCGTCGCCTCCGGCATCTGCCGAACCGACGTCGATCTTTGCGAAACGGAAGACGCCATCGTCCTTGGACATGAGGGCGCGGGCGTCGTGGCCGAGGTCGGCGCCCGGGTCAAGGCGGTCAGACCGGGCGATCACGTGGTCCTATCCTATCAATCCTGCGGTCGCTGCGCCGCCTGCCGCGACGGCCGCCCGGCCCATTGCGAGCGCTTTTTCGCGGCGAACTTTTCGGGCGCCCGGCTCGATGGCAGCAATGCTTTTCGGCCAAGCGGCGTGCGCGGCCATTTTTTCGGCCAGTCTTCGTTTGCCACCTTTGCCCTCGCGACCGAACGGAATCTGGTCAAGGTCCCGAAAGGGTTGCCGCTACCCTTGCTCGCGCCGCTCGGCTGCGGGTTGCAGACTGGCGCCGGCACGGTGATGAATTCGCTCGACATCCGCGCAGGGAAAAGCGTCGCCGTTTTCGGGGCCGGCAGCGTCGGCCTCGCCGCCATCATGGCGGCGAGGCTCCGCAAGGCCAATCCAATCATTGCTGTCGATCTCCGGCGAAGCCGCTTGCGCCTCGCACGCGATCTCGGCGCCACTCACGTCGTGACAAGCGCCGGCGATCTTGAGGCCAAGATCCGACGCCTCGCGCCGGATGGCGTCGATTTCGCGCTTGAGATCACCGGCTCGCCGGACGTGCTGCGGATCGCGACGTCGGTGCTGGGAAAGCGCGGCACCTTGGGCCTGATCGCGGCGCCCGGAATCGCGCCGCGTCTGCGCCATCCCGGCCAAAAAGCGCTCGCCATCATCCAGGGCGATGCGGTGCCGCAGCGCTTCATTCCGAAGCTGATCCGGCTGTTCCGGGCGGGCCGCTTTCCTTTTGATCGTCTGGTCGGCTTTTACCCGTTTCGCGATGTCGAGTGCGCCATCCGGGACATGGAAAGCGGCAAGGTGATCAAGCCCGTTCTCGTCATGGGCAACGCCTGATCCGGGCGGCCGGCTCGCCCGGTTTCAGATGAACAGGTTGATGTCGCAGTTCATCGCGGTCCCGATATAGCTCGCGGCGCCGCCGATCTCGGGCCCCGCGATCAGGTCTGCCATCTTATAGTCCAAAAGATCCAAGGTCATTTGGCAGGCGATCATCTTGACCTCGGCGTCGATCGCCATCTGCCGGAGCTCCTCGATC
>JAJYTL010000292.1 GCA_021793055.1 Pseudomonadota bacterium | reverse complement strand
CGCTGCGGATTGGCGCGCACGCCGCCGCGCCTCGATCTCATCCTGCGCGCCCATCTGCCGCTGCCGGCGGCGCTGCAAGCGACCCTTGCCGAACTGGTCGCGCGAAGCGGCGACAAACTCGGCTGGCCGAGTCGCCTCATCTTCGAGACCACGACGCAGTTCCCGGTCAATCCGCTTCAGGACATCGGCGCCGGCCGATCGGTGTCGGACCTCCGGGTTTAGCCGCTTCGTTCAACCGCCGCGTTTGGCCGCCGCGGGGCGGCGGCGATTTCGCCCAGGCGCACGCTCCGAGTCAAAGCGTCGGCGCACGAACGCAATTGCGGATCGGTTCGGCCCAAAATCGTCGCGCGCTAGGGCGCGTTACGACTGCGGTGATGCGCCTGGCCGCCGATCTCGTCGAGTTCGGCCTGTTCGCGCCGCAGGCGGGCGGCGCGCGCCTGCTGCTGACGGCGCTCTTCCATGATCTCAAACTTCTTCATCTCGCGGTACGCCTCGGCGACCTCCTCGCGCGCGGCCGCGATCTGCGCCGCGATCTCGGAGACCGACTTGGCCAGGGTCTCGCGCCGGTGAATGGCTTCCTTGGCATAGCTGTCGTAGGCGAACGAGGTCTCGCCCTGGGCCGCCGCCTGCTCGGTCGTGATCTCGACTTCGAGCGCCGAGACGCGCTTTTCCAGATCGACCCGCAGGCCCTCGAGCCCACTCAGCATGCGGCGCTTGGAATCAAGCTGCTGGCGGCCGAGCCGGATCAGGTTTTCCATGGTTCTCATGAGGCGCTTCTCCCCCCGCTGGGCCCGGCGAAGATGGCTGCGAGATCGTTGTAGCACTGCGCGATGTCGCTTTTCTCCGCCTTATTCTGAGCAAGAAAGCGTTCGAGCTGCGGCTGATAGTGAATGGCCTCGTCGGTCTCCGCGTCTGACCCCTTGCGATAGGCGCCAAGGCGGATCAGATCGGCCATGTTCTCGTAGGTGGCGAGCAAGCGCTTGGCGCGCGTCGAGAGGGCGGTCTCCTCGGCCGTGTTGCAGCCGGGCATGGTTCGCGAGATCGAGCGCAGCACGTTGATCGCCGGATAGCGGCCGCGCTCGGCGATGCCGCGGTCGAGTACGATATGGCCGTCGAGGATACTGCGCACCGCGTCGGCGATCGGTTCGTTCATGTCGTCGCCTTCGACAAGGACAGTGAACAAGCCGGTGATGGTGCCGCGCTCAGTGCCGGGGCCGGCCCGCTCGAGAAGCTTCGGCAGTTCCGAGAACACCGTCGGCGTATAGCCCTTGCTAGTCGGCGGCTCACCGCCCGAGAGGCCGATCTCGCGCTGCGCCATGGCGAAACGGGTGACGCTGTCCATGAGGCAGAGGACGTCGCCACCCTGGTCGCGGAAATACTCCGAGAGCGCCATGGTGAGATAGGCGGCCTGGCGGCGCATCGGCGCCGGCTCGTCCGAGGTCGCGACGACGAGAACCGAGCGCGCCAAGCCCTCGGGACCGAGATCCTCGGCGATGAATTCCTGCACCTCCCGCCCGCGCTCGCCGATCAGGCCCATCACCGTGACATCGGAATGGGTGTAGCGCGCGAGCATGCCGAGGAGCACCGACTTGCCGACGCCGGAACCGGCGAAAATGCCCATGCGCTGACCGCGGCAACAGGTCGCGAAGACATTGAGCGCGCGAATCCCGAGATCGATCTTGCCCTCCACGCGGCGGCGCGCGTGCGCCGGCGGCGGCGAGGCGCGGAGTGGATAGGGCGTGGTGCCGAGACCGAGCGGCGGACCACCATCGATCGGCTGGCCGCGCGCGTTAATGACGCGCCCGAGCCACGAGCGGTCGGGATAGATCACCGGATCTGGATCGGCGACCAGCACGCGGCAACCGAGGCCGATGCCGTCCAGCGCGCCATAGGGCATGGTCAGGGCGCGGCCATCGCGGAAGCCCACCACCTCGGCCTCGATGGCCTCGCCCTCCCACGGCATCAGCGCCATGCGCGAGCCAATGCCGAGATGACCCCGGAGCCCGCCGACCTCGACGAGAAGCCCCTGCACCCCCGTCACGCGACCGAAAAACTGCGCCTCCGGAAAACGCTGAATAGCCGCGACCAGACCGTCCAAACTGCATCTCCTCATTGCGCCGGCCCGACGAAATAAGCCGCCGCGCGCACCCTGCCCCGAGTCACGGGCCGGACACCGACACATCTCGCCGCCCGATGCGCCCAGCCGCGGCAATTGATCTCGCGTCCCGTCGCTCCATCATGGCGGCGACGCTTTAAAGTTGGGTAAAAGGCGAGATGCGAAAAAGCGTTTACTAATTATTCAGGAAATTTGTTAATGATTTAACGGTCATGCCGTGGCGAACCCCGGCCTCGAGGAGGGATGAACGATGCGGGTGCTATTAATCGAGGATGATTCCGTGATGGCTCAGAGCATCGAGCTCATCCTGTCCGCTGCCAAGTTCAACGTCTACACGACCGAACTCGGCGAAGAAGGGCTCGACCTGGGCAAAATCTACGATTACGACATCATCCTGCTCGACCTCAACCTGCCGGACATCAGCGGCTACGAGGTCCTGAAGAAGCTGCGCACGGCGCGGGTGACGACGCCGATCCTGATCCTCTCCGGCATGGCCGAGCCCGACAACAAGGTGCGCGGCCTCGGCTTCGGCGCCGACGATTACTTGACCAAGCCGTTCGACCGCCAGGAACTGATCGCCCGCATCCACGCCATCGTGCGCCGCTCCAAGGGCCATTCCGAATCGGTGATCAAGACCGGCCGTCTGACCGTGAACCTCGATACCAAGTCGGTCGAGGTCGACGGCGACCGCCTGCACCTCACCAACAAGGAATACAGCATGCTGGAGCTGCTTTCGCTCCGCAAGGGCACGACCCTGACCAAGGAGATGTTTCTCAACCATCTCTATGGCGGCATGGACGAGCCGGAACTCAAGATCATCGACGTATTCATTTGCAAGCTGCGCAAAAAGCTCGCCACGGCAACCGACGGCGAAAACTATATCGAGACCGTCTGGGGCCGCGGCTATGTGCTGCGCGACCTGCAGCCGGTCAAGGCTCCCGAGCGCCGCGCCGCCGCGACCGTGGCAACCGCAGCCGCCGCGAAATAGCGCCGCCCGCCGCTTCGCCATCCTGCCTCGCTGCCGGCGGTTCCGCGCCGGCGCGACCCGCCGCCCCCCGATCCACCCAACCTAGCCACCGAACCGTGGCCCGAACCCTGGCTGGCGCCCGCGCCGGCGCCGAGCCAGCCCAAAGCCACGATCATGCTCTAAATCGTTGGAACAGCACGCGGACATGATTTTGCGTCGCGACGACCCAAAATCATCGCGCTAGGCGGCGACCGCGTAGGCGCCGAACTGGCCGGGAATCGGCTTGAATCGATTGGTGATGCCGAGGATGGTCTCGTAGCTGCCGAGGTAAAGCATGCCATCCGGCCGCAGCTGATTGGCGAGATTGTCGAGAACCTGCCGCTTGGTCTCGGGGTCGAAATAGATCAGCACGTTGCGGCAGAGAATCAGGTCGAACTTGCCCATGGCGTCGGCGTGATCGAGCAGATTGTGATGGCGGAAGGTAATCAACGTGCGGAAGGCGGGATCGATCCGCCACATCGGGCCGACCTGCGAGAAGTACTTCACCAGATATTGTATCGGCAGGCCGCGCTGCACCTCGAACTGGGAATAGAGGCCGGCTTTCGCCTTTTCCAGTGCCTCGCGCGAGAGGTCGGTGGCGAGAATCTCGGTCGGGCAGGCCGCGGCGCTCGCGATCTCCTTGAGCTGCATGGCGAGCGAATAGGGCTCCTGCCCGGTCGAGCAGGCCGCCGACCAGATGCGAAGCGTATGCCCGTTGCCACGATTGGCGAAAAACCGCGGTAGGATTGATTCGCGAAACGCCTCGAACAGCTCGGGACCGCGGAAGAAATAGGACTCGTTCGTGGTCATCGCCTCGGTGACTTCGGCAAGCAGCGATTCGTCCCGCCCGAGGCGCAGCGCGTCGACCAGACGCGCCAGGCTCGCGAAGCCGCGCCGGCGCGCCACCGGCGCCAGCCTGCTCTCCAGGAGGTAGTCCTTGTCGGCGGTGAGCGCCAGACCCGACCGCTTCTTCAGGATATCGCCGAGGAGTTGAACGTCGTCCTCGGTCATGGCAAGCCCGCAGCCATGCGCTCAAGCTCCGGGCCAACCTGATCCAGCGGCCAGACGCCGCAACAGAGATCGGCGGAGGCAACCGCGCCCGGCATACCCCAGACGACGCTGGTCGCCTCGTCCTGCGCGATCAGCGAGCCGCCGGCCGCGACCACGTTGCGGCCACCCTCGAGCCCGTCCTGACCCATGCCAGTAAGGATGCAGGCCAGCACATGCCCGCCATAGACCTTGACCAGGCTCCGCATCATCGGATCGACCGCG
>JAJYTL010000291.1 GCA_021793055.1 Pseudomonadota bacterium | reverse complement strand
AATCCGAACTTTTCGGCCATGAGAAAGGCGCCTTCACCGGCGCGGTCGCGCGCCGCATCGGCAAGTTCGAGGCGGCGCACGGCGGCACCCTGGTGCTGGACGAAATCAGCGAGATGGCGCTCCATCTTCAGCCGAAGCTGTTGCGCGCCTTGCAGGAGCGGATGATCGATCGGGTCGGCGGGAACGCCCCGGTCAAGGTCGATATCCGGGTGATCGCGACCTCGAACCGGGATCTCGCGGCGGAGGTCGCCAAGGGCACCTTCCGCGAGGACCTTCTGTTCCGCCTCAACGTACTGAACCTGAAGCTGCCGGCCTTGCGTCAGCGGCCGGCGGACATCGAGATTCTTGCCGGCCACTTCGCCAAAAAATACGCCCAGGCCAACGGCTTGCCCGAGCGTCCGATCTCGCCTGAAGCCATTGTCGAGCTCAAGGCCTCGCCCTGGCACGGCAACGTGCGTGAGCTTGAGAACACCATGCACCGCGCGGTGCTGCTCGCCCGCACCGACACCATCGGCCCGGAAGCCATTCGGCTCCCCGACGGCTCGCGGCCGGGCGCGGCGCTGCGCGGCGCCCAGGCGGCGGAGGGAACGGCCGAGGACAACGACGGGAACGTCGATTCGGCCTTGGCCACGGCGCGCAATCTGGTCGGCCGCACGGTCGCCGACGTCGAGCGGGACCTGATCCTGAACACGCTCCATCACTGCCTCGGCAACCGGACCCACGCGGCCAATATCCTCGGCATCTCAATCCGCACCTTGCGCAACAAGCTCAAGCAGTACACCGACGAGGGGCTTCCCGTGCCGATCCCGCGCGAGAGCCAGCGGCTGACCGCCTAGATCGGACCGCGGGACCGGACGCCACGCCATGAGCGAGACCACCACCACAGCGGAAGCGGGCGGCGGCGCGAGCCCCCCGGGCAATCCGCTGGGCGCCCTGATGGCCCGCCTCAACGGGCTGTCGCACTACGGCGACGTGATGCTGGCGCTCGGCGTGGTCAGCATCCTCGTGGTGCTGATCCTGCCGATGCCGAAGACGTTACTGGACTTCTCGCTCGCCATCTCGATCACCTTCTCGGTGCTGATCCTGATGGTGGCGCTGTTCATCGCCAAGCCGCTCGAGTTCAGCTCGTTCCCGACCGTCCTGCTGATCTCGACGATGTTGCGCCTATCGCTCAATCTCGCCTCGACGCGCCTCATTCTGTCCAACGGGCACGAGGGATCAGACGCCGCGGGCCGCGTGATCCAGGCCTTCGCCGGTTTCATCATGCGCGGCAATTTCGTCATCGGGATCATCGTCTTCATCATCCTGGTGATCGTAAACTTCGTGGTCATCACCAAGGGTTCGGGACGTATTGCCGAGGTCGCGGCGCGCTTCAGCCTCGACGCCATGCCGGGCAAGCAGATGGCGATCGACGCCGATCTCTCGGCCGGCCTGATCGACGAGAAGGAAGCCCGCCTCCGGCGCAAGACCATCGAGGACGAAAGCAACTTCTACGGCGCCATGGACGGCGCCGCCAAATTCGTCCGCGGCGACGCCATCGCCGGCCTGCTCATCGTCTTCGTCAACATCATCGGCGGCATGGTGATCGGCGTCGGCCAGATGGGCCTTACCTTCATGCAGGCGGCGCACAGCTACACCGACCTCACCGTCGGCGACGGTCTGGTGTCGCAGATCCCCTCCCTCATCGTCTCGACCGCCGCCGGCCTCATGGTGGCGAAGGCGAACACCGAGGGCTCGGCCGACAAGGCGCTGTTCGCGCAACTCGGCGGCTATCCCAAGGCCCTTTTCTTGAGCGCCGTTCTGATGGTGGCGCTATCCTTCATCCCCGGCATTCCGATGCTGCCGTTCGTCACGCTCGGCGCCATCACTGGCGGCAGCGCCTATCTGCTGACCCGCCAGCGCCGCATCGACGCGGAGGCCGACACCAAGGCTGCCGAGGCGCCGCCGGCCGAGCCCGCCGAAGAGCCGATCTCGGCCGCGCTCGCGATCGACGACCTA
This sequence comes from Pseudomonadota bacterium, assembly GCA_021793055.1. GTDB lineage: Bacteria > Pseudomonadota > Alphaproteobacteria > Ferrovibrionales > Ferrovibrionaceae > JAJYTL01. The sequence continues at coordinate 2,400 of JAJYTL010000291.1, read as the reverse complement.
CGGCTCGAGCTCGGCTACGGACTTTTGCCCCTGATCAACGACGGCCAGGGCTATCATCTGCCCGATCAGATCAAGGCGCTGCGCCGCCAGCTCGCCGCCGAGATGGGCTTCGTGATGCCCTCGGTCCGCATCCTCGACAACATGCAGCTTGCGGCCACCGCCTATGTCATCCGCATCAAGGAGGTCGAGGCGGCACGCGGCGAGGTCCGGCCGCACCACTATCTGGTGATGGATCCGCGCGGCGCGCCGATCGACCTGCCGGGCGAGACGACGCAGGAGCCGACTTTCGGCCTGCCCGCGACCTGGGTCGAGGGGCACTACCGCGAGGAGGCTTCGTTCCGCGGCTATACGGTGGTCGATCCGGCGACCGTTATCACCACCCATCTGACCGAGGTTCTGAAGGACAACATGGCGGAGCTGTTGTCCTACGCGGAAACGCAGAAGCTGATCGACGGCCTGCCGCAGGACCGCCAGAAGCTCGTCACCGACCTCATTCCGCAGCATATCTCGCTCAATATCCTGCAGCGCGTACTGCAGAACCTTCTCGCCGAGCGAATCTCGATCCGCGACCTCTCAACCATCCTCGAGGGCGTCTCGGAGGCGGTCGGCTATACCCGCAACGTGCTGCAGATCACCGAGCACGTGCGCAGCCGCCTCGCCCGCCTGATCTCCAGCGCCAATACCGGCCCGGATGGCTATATCCCGCTGGTCGCGCTGTCGCCGAAATGGGAGCAGAATTTCGCCGAATCGATCGTCGGCCAGGGCGAGGAGCGGCAGTTGGTCATGGCGCCGAGCCGGCTGCAGGAATTCATCGCCGCCGTGCGCGAAACCCTGGACCGGCTGACCATCGAGGGCCATGCGCCCGTGCTCCTCACCGGGCCCTCGACCCGGCCCTACGTACGCTCGATCATCGAGCGCTTCCGGCCGAGCACGGTGGTGATGTCGCAGAGCGAGATCCACCCCAAGGCCAAACTGCGCACGCTGGCGCAAATCTGACGGGCCGGACGTGTCATGAGACTGCGATATTATCATGCGACGACCATGGCCGAGGCCATGCAGCAGGTGCGCCGCGAAATGGGCGCCGATGCGGTCATCATCGCGACCCACAAGAGCCGCCGCGGGCGCGGCGTCGAGATCACGGCGGCGATCGACGAGGACCGCACACCGCCGGCCGCAGGCACGCTCGCGCCGGCCGATCCGCGCCAACCCGCGCTCGGCACGCCGCCGATCCCTGAGCTGCCGGACGCGGCCGACGGCTGCCTACTCCAGGCCTTCGCCTATCACGGCGTTCCCACAGCCTTGCGCCAGCGGCTGACCAAGCTGTCGCGCGCGGTCGAAACCGAGGCCCCGCTGGAGCGCCTCGCGGCGGTGTTCCAGCGGCAGTTCCGCTTCGCGCCGCTGCCGCTGCAGCCGACGATCCCGATCTTCCTTCTCGGGCCGCCCGGCGCCGGCAAAAGCATCACCGCCGCCAAGCTCGCGACCCGCGCCGTCGTCGCCGGGCACAAGATTTCGGTCATCACCTGCGACACGGTGAAGGCTGGCGGCGTCGATCAACTCGGCGCCTTCATCACCCTCCTGGACCAGACTCTGATCACGGCCGAAACGCCGGAAGATCTCAGCGAAGCGGTGGCCCGCACCTCGGCCGACGGCCCGGTGATCATCGACAGCCCCGGCACCAACCCCTACGATGCCGTCGAGCGGCAGGATCTCGAGCGCTTCCTGAACGCCTGCCCGGTCGACCCGGTTCTGGTGATGCCGGCCGGCACCGACAGCGCGGAGGCGGCCGAGGCGGCGTCGATTTTCGCCAAGCTCGGCGCGTCGCGCTTTGTCGCCACCCGGCTCGACGCCGCGCGGCGTTACGGCTCGCTGCTCTCGCTTCCGGACGAGATCGGGCTGCCGCTCGCCGATGCCAGCATGAGTCCGTTCGTTACCCGCGGATTTCATTCCTTCAGTCCATTGTCACTCGCTCGTCTCATCGTTCGCGATCCGGCCCGTAACCCGATCGAGGCGGAATTTCGGGAGGATATATGAGCACCACCACGAGCAACGCGGCGCACCGCATCGAACCCGGCGCCCCGGATAAGGATACGCGCAGGTTGAATCGCAAGATCCTCTGCGTCGCCTCCGGCAAGGGCGGCGTCGGCAAGACCTGGTTCGCCATCACGCTGAGCCATGCGCTGGCGCGGCAAGGCTTGTGCACGCTGCTCTTTGACGGCGATCTCGGCCTCGCCAACGTGGACGTGCAGCTCGGCCTGACCCCAGCCTGCGATCTCGTCGGCGTGGTGGCGCGCAAGGCGACGCTCATGGAGGCGGTGCAACGGGTGCAGAACGGCGGCTTCGACGTCATCGCCGGGCGCTCGGGCAGCACCACCCTCGCCAATCTCGACGTCGGCCAGCTGA
>JAJYTL010000290.1 GCA_021793055.1 Pseudomonadota bacterium | reverse complement strand
TACGCTTCCGCGATAATGGCCGGGTCGATGCCAGGATTCATCGCGGCGGTGTCGGCCTTCCAGACCAGAACGCGGCCGTCGTCCTGCCCGTAGTGGCGCCGGAAGGCGTCGTACAGGGCGCCCCGCTTGGCGTAGGGCGATGACGCGAGCAGCAGGATCGACCCCGGCAACGATGCCAGCCCGGGCCGCAGCGCGCGGAGAATTTCGATATCCGGGTTCGCGCTGGTCTCGTCCGAGCGCCAGAACGCGATCTCGTCGCAAAGAACGGCCGCGAATGAATAGCCGCGCGTGGTGCGGAAACTCGCGGTTGCAATCTCGATGCGAACGCGGTTCGAGAGTTCGATCGCCTCGGAGTTCGCGTCCACGATCAGCGGCGCGAGTAATTTTGTTTCCTTCAACAGCCCGTGAATGTAACGAAAGATGCTCCGAGCCTGATCCCGGTTCGCCGCCAGCACCCCGACGGTTGCGAGTTCCCCAGGCGCGAGATGCGGGGCGTGGTCGCGGAAGATGGCGAGATAAACCGCGATCGTCGCCAGCACGCGGGACTTGCCGCCACGCCGGCCAACGATCAGCGCCGCCTCCCGGAAAGGCACTGTGGGCGGCGCCACGCGGCCAGTGTGCGCGCAAAAAGTTTCCACCTCGGCATCCGTCATCGGCAGCGCGAACAAAGCCTTGAGAAACGCCCGCCAGCCCGCCCAGGTCGCGCCTCGGAAGTGCTGGCCGAACAACTTCGGATCATCAAGCGTGGCGAGGATCGAGGGCGGTGAGGCCATCATTACTCCGCCGGTGCCGCTTGGATGGCGATCCGGTCGAGCAGGCGCGCGCGGGCGGAGGGCATCAGGTGCGTTTCGCGGTGAGGGCCATCCAGGCGAGCGCGGAGGCGCCAGCGCGGGCGGCCTCGGCAAGCTGCTCGGCCCAGGCGTGAAGGTCGGCGGCGCCGGTGGCAGCGAGATCGCCGGGCGGAAGGTCCCATTCGTCGGCCGCGTCGCGAACGACCTGCCGCAAGAGCAGCGCCAGGCGCTCATGCCGGTCGAAGGCACGGGCGCTCGGCAGCCGGGCATCGGCAGGCAGCGCGAGGCGAGGGTCAGCGGTCATCGGTCGGGCCTTTCAGGGAGAGGTAATCGGCGAGACTCGGCCCGGGCGGCGCAGCAGACGGTTGCAGCCCGATAGCTTGAAGCGTGCGGATTAAGGCATTGTTCCAGCAAAGATATTCCTGAGCGGCCTTCTCGCTCAATTCCCCGCGCCCGTTTCGCCGATCGAGCAGGCGAAGGCGGAGGATCAGGATCGCGCACTGGTCAATCAGGATCATTTGCGGGGGCGCAGGGGCCCCGCCGACATGTGCGATCAGCGCCTTCTTGGTCGCCGCCACGATCTTCGCCTCTCGGCGGCGTCCGTCGATCATCTTGAGGCGATCGGATGGCGCGTAGGGATTCACCCTCCGGCGCTTTTTTGCCGGGCGGGGGGGTTCGTCGAGCGGGCCGCGCATCTCGATTGCATCAGGGGAGGCGTCCGCGCGCATCACGCTTGCATCGGGAGGGGCATCAGCGCGCATCGCGCCGGCGATCGCAGCCGCCTCGGGGGGTGGAACATTTGCAGAACTCGCTTCCGATTGCGGACATGGTGCGGACATGCGGACAAGATACAGCAGAAACGCACCTAGATACAAGCGTTTTCCGCATCCGAGCCCCTGATAGATAATCAGTGTCCAGCCCGGGGCCGCCGGCGCGTTGTGCGCCGACTGGTATAGCGTGCGGCCGGGCGATGGCGGGGTGGCTGCCCGAGGGCAGGCGTTATGCGCCGAGGGATACAATGGAAGCACCCTTCGGCGGAGGGTGCGCCTGTCTCATGGGCTGATACGCCGCGCATCGATGCGCTCAATCTGCCGTTCACGTTTCTGGCGAATCCGTGAGCGCGCTCGGAAGGCGCAGGAGGGGGTTGCCGCTGATGAGACGATTCTAATTTCGGAGAATGGCGGATTTCTGCGGGTTTGCGCGGAATCGGGCGTTGGGGGCATGTGCAACCTGTGCAACCTGTGCAACCTTTCCGCCACCCTACGCGCGTGCGATAGGTTTTTTTCCGGGGAATGGAGTGTCGGGGGAAGTCCACCGGCCGAAAAGTTTCTCCGGTTGCGCAGGTTTCTCATCGGACCCGGTAAGGCGCCATGAGCGGCGGCTCAGTCCCATTGGTCGAGCACGTGGCGTCGGTAGAGCCGGGTAACGACGGCGTGTTGCCGTTCCGTCGGGCGGAATCGGCGCCGGGAGAGCGACGCAAGGAACCCCTGTTCCCACTCGGTCAGCCGCTGCGCATAATCGCAGAGGGCGCGGACCATCACCCGCCAGGGCGGCAAATCGCCGTCGGGGGCGGACCAGGCGGCCGGCTCAGGCGCGGGGGGAGGCGCGGGGCGTGGTGCGGCCGCGAGGTCAGCCAGCGTCAGCCCGTGCCCCGCAAGAAGGCGCTCGGCAGCCGCGATCGCCGCCAGCCGCTCGCCGTCCGGCGCGCCCGATGACGACGACGCAAGCGCGAGCGCGCCGCCAAGGCGGCGGAGGATGGGGTCAGGGAGCGGCGCGGTCATCGGCACGGCCGGACCGCGAAGCTACCGCCGTGGCGATCCGCGGTATAGCGCAGCGCCACAACGGCGCTCTCAATCGCGCAGGGCGCATCGACGATGGCCTTTAACCGCCAGGAAAGAACCGGCGCCGAGACGATCTTAATCGACTTCGAAGCAGCCATTTCGAGCGCCGCCTTGAGGGTCTCCGACGCGGGCTCGGCACGCGCGAGATAATTCGCGAGGTCGGCGGCGGTAAATCCGCCAGGCCACTCGCGACGACAAACATCGAGGACAGTCGCGAGCGAGGTCGTTTGCTCGTCGTCCACCTCCGACGCGGCAAAAATGTCGCAGAACCTCACGGGTGCCGGCGGGCAGCCCGGTGCGGGGTCCATCGCGAGGGCGGCGACATGCGCCACGTGCTCCGCCGCCGCATGCTCCACGGCCGACCCGGCGAGGCGCCACCACGTCTTGAACCGCGTTTCGGGCGCCTTCGCGGTCGCGGCTCGAAGCTGGGGGTTGACGAGTAATAGAATATAGAGCGCGCGCAGAATCTTCGGCCGGTTCGCGAGCGTCCACGCGATCGGATCGGCATTACGAAACTCCCGGTTTTCCGGGTCGGGCCGATCCGCCTGCAATCGCGCAATAAGCGAACGCGATGCCATGTCGCCGCCCGGCGTGACGTTGTTTCCGGTAAAAATCTGGATTGTCGTCGCGGGCACGGTTCTCTGTTCCGACACGCCGAGGATGCGATCGGTGTAGGTCTCGGCGGTGAGGGCCTTCTCGATCGACGGGCATCGAACCACGGTTCCGAGCGAGATGTTGTCCCACACGAGGAGATCGGCACCCTCGCCGAAATAAGCGAAGATCGCCTTGCGTCGTTCCTCGGGATCGTTCGACCACCCCGCCGCGGCCGCACGTCGTCCGAGCACGCCAGCGGCGAGCATGTTCGCCAGGGTGGTTTTTCCGCTGCCGCGCTTGGCGGCGGTGATGAAAAACGCCGGCCGCTCAGGAAACAACGCCCGCTCGATAAGCGAGAGCGCAAGGGCGATCAACACACATTTTCCCTGATAGTCGGTCTGCACGTCGGCGAGCCATTCGTCCGTGAGGAAGTGCATCGCCGCCGCGACGCGGCTCGGGCCGATCTCTTTGCGGTCCGGTAACGTCGCCATCACCGCTTCGGGGATGCGAAAGACTACGCCGAGCCGCCGATCGAGCCCGCGGCCCGCGAGCAACTCGCCGCGGACGGTCACGATCGGCAGCGTCAAGACGGCGGTCGCGCGCGGCAACGCTTCGTCGTCGCGACGCAGGAAGTGGCGAACGAAGCTCCCCGCCAGATGGACGGGGATTTTCCCGCCGTCCGCGGTCTTTTTGAAAAATTCGATATGCCGCTCGATCACCTCGGAGCCCGCGGTTTCGTCGAGCCTGGTGATGAGCGGTTGCGGGGGCGCAGGGGGCGGATCATCGGGCAACGGCGCGCCGTTCGCGCTGGCACTGGTCAGAAGGTGAAGAGAAGCGATGCTACGCTCGCGGACATGGCACAAATAGCCTTCAATATCTCGAAATGGCGGTTCGAGCGCGGTTGATGCGCCGAGCACGGCGTTGAGCGCCGCCATCACGGGCAGCCACGGCGCGTCCGGAAACGGCGCCTCAATCCGCGGCCGCGGATCGTCCCGCTCAGCGGCTCGCCGCTCGGCGTCGGCCTCGGCGGTGCGGGCGTTTTTTTCGTCCCGCTCGGCATCGAGACGCTTGGCGATCGCGCGCTTCCCAACGCCCGAGGTGCGGGCGACAAGCTCGATGAGATCGTCAATTTCGTCGTTTTTGAGGTCGCCTGCCACCGCCATGCGGACGAACGTATCGACGACATCCTCGCGCGGC